>NZ_JASATI010000006.1:0-164253 GCF_038440225.1 Hydrogenophaga sp. OTU3427
AGATGATAAAAATATGTTGCACAATATTTCGTCTGACAAGAAAAAGCCGTTCAGGATGGGAAAGGTGCAATGGCGAGACATAGGAAAACCAGTGCCGCTGAGGATTTGATGGACTTGGTCGCCAAGCTGCCATGGTGGGCAGGCATCGTACTGGCGCTGTCGAGTTATTTCATTCTTCACGCGGTTGCTACCGCGCCATTGCCTGAAGTCAAAACATCCTACGGCATCGGGCAGTTGGCTGTCGTTGGTCTGTGGCGAGGGCTGGCCAATGCGGGTCAATACATCTTGCCCTTCTGCTGCGTCATAGGGGCACTGGCGTCTACCGTTCGCAGGCGAGAACGCCGCAAGCTGGTGGAGACGGCAATTCAGAGTCAGGCCGCCGACGCTTTACAGGGTATTTCGTGGAAAGAGTTCGAGCTCCTAGTAGGCGAAGGCTTTCGTCGTCAAGGGTACTCGGTGACAGAAAACGGTGGAGGCGGTGCCGATGGGGGCGTGGATCTGATCCTGACAAAGGACGGTGAGCGTTACCTCGTTCAGTGCAAGCAGTGGAGGGCGTTCAAAGTCGGTGTGTCGGTCATTCGCGAGTTGTATGGCCTCATGGCTGCAGGTGGAGTTGCTGGCGGCATCGTGGTGACATCGGGTCGATTCACGAGTGAGGCCGTTGCGTTCGCGGGCGGCCGAAACATTCGCCTTATCGATGGTGGGGCGTTGCTGCAACTGGTTCGTCACGAGCTATCGCCGTCCGCGGCTGTCAGCGTGGCGCCACCGCGCCAGGATGTGCCGGCGAACACCAGGCCTGCGAGCGTGTCAGTTTCATGCCCAGTCTGTGACGGACCCATGGTGCAACGGCTGACCAAGCGCGGCACTTCTTCCGGAAAGATGTTCTGGGGTTGTTCGACCTATCCAGACTGCAAGGGAACGCGTCCGATATGAACGCCATGATGCTTGGTGCTCTTGTGTTTCGAGTGCTGCGGGGAGCGTGACATGACTTATACGCCGCAGACAATGTCTTTCCGAAGTCGCCTTTTGACCGATGGTTTTGTCGTGGCGACCGCGGCAACTGGTGATCACGCTTTTTTCTCACCTGAAGAGTTCGAGCAGTTTCGTCACGCACCGGCGACCTTGCCGCTCCATCGACAGGCTGAGCTGCGAGCACGGTTTCTGTTGGGCAGCCCCAATCCATCAACGGGGGTGCGCCGGTTGATGAATTCCCGAATCGCGACAAAACGCGAGACCGTGTCCTCTGGACCCGCATTGCACATCATCGTGCCGACTCTCCAATGTGCGCACTCTTGCCGCTACTGCCAGGTAAGCCGTGCGCTGAGTGACCAGGGGCACACGATTTCTTTGACTGACCTTGACAGTGCCTGTGACTCGATTTTCGAGAGCTCCTCACCCACGCTGACCGTGGAATTTCAGGGTGGCGATCCTCTGTTGCGTTTTGATCTGGTCGAGCATGCGATCCTGCGCATTCAGGCGCGCAATATATTCGAGAAGAAGCGCATTCGCTTTGTGATCGCGTCCACGCTGCATCAACTGGACCCGGCGATGTGCGCGTTCTTCAAAGTGCATGGGGTCTACCTGTCAACAAGTATCGATGGGCCATTGGAGCTGCACAACCGCAATCGCCCTGTTCCTGGTCGCGACGCGTACGAGCGCACGACGCTTGGGGTAGAAATGGCGCGCAGCTTGATAGGGCCTGATGCGGTAGCTGCTCTAATGACCACGACCAAGGCCTCGCTGCCCCACGCTGAAGCCATAGTTGATGAGTATGTTCGGCTTGGATTCAAGGAAATCTTCCTTCGCCCTTTGAGCAGCTATGGTTTTGCGAAACGCAACCAAACCCTGTTGGGCTACTCGGTCGAGGACTTCTTTCGGTTCTATCAGCGTGGGCTTCAGCGTGTTATCCATTGGAATCGACAAGGGGTCGAGATTCGTGAGGTCTATGCTTCGATTTTGTTGAACAAAATGCTGTCGACTTTTGACGCTGGATACGTTGATCTGCAAAGCCCGACTGGCGCTGGATCAAGTGTGCTGGTGTACAACTACGATGGCTATGTTTACCCAAGCGACGAGGCGCGCATGCTGGCCGAATCCGGTGACACGTCTTTGAGAATGGGGCGCATAGGTACGCCTCTCGACGTGTTGTTGAGTTCGCCGATTCGCGGTGAACTGGTCGAGGCGAGCGAGGTTGAGAACACCCCTGGTTGTCGGGATTGTGCCTATAACCTGTTTTGCGCGCCGAATCCTGTCGATATGAAAGCACAGTATGGGCATCTGATCCAATCAATTTTCGAGACCGAGCACTGTCAGCGCCACATGGGCTTGTTCGACGCGATGTTCATGATGGTGCGGGCAGCGGGTGATGAGCTTTTGGACTTGCTTCACCTGTGGGCACACCCGGTGGCCGAGAGGCGGGGTTGATGCGAAAGGTCCAAGCCACTTTCCAGTGTGATTGCGAAACGCGTGTGCATCGTGTCGTGCGCTACACGGATCTTCCGGCACAGTGGGAGCCGGACCTCCGCTTCTTGGTTCTCGTTCAATCCGAGAAGGAGCGTCTTGGCGTAGAAGACTTGCGAAGTGCGGGTCTCGCGCATGTGGCTTGGGTCGAAAGCGCTGCGCTTGAGGATGGCGATGTGGTCGTTCCCAATCCGAATCGAGGCGAGTGTGCGGTGTTGTTGCGGGAGTCGGATGCGCACCATGCGCTGTTCATGACCAACCGATGCAACAGTCTCTGCTTGATGTGCTCGCAGCCGCCGACGCCCAATAACGACAGCTGGCTCGTGGCAGAGGCTGTCGACGCGATCCAACATCTGCGATGGTCACCGCCTGTACTTGGGTTGACTGGTGGAGAGCCATTACTTCTCGGGGACGGTCTTCGGTGTGTCCTTGATGCAGTGCAGGCGCACCATCCACGTGCAACCGTCGAGGTGCTGACCAACGGGCGATTGCTTGCCAATTCAGAAGTCGCGACTCAGATACTGCAGGGGCTTACAACCCGGGTACGCTGGTTGATCCCCCTGTACGGCCACGCCGATTTTTTACATGACTTTGTGGTGCAGGTGCCTGGCGCGTTCGATGAAACGCTGACGGGATTGTTGACATTGCAGACGTATCAGCAGGAGATTCAACTTCGTACCGTGCTGATTGAACCTGTGTTGCAAGTGCTACCTGAACTTGCAGGTTTCGTCGGCCGCAACCTTCCCTTTGTCCGAGAGATGGCTTTGATGGGATGCGAGCCAATTGGCTTCGCATTGGCCAATCGCGAGCTGTGCGAGGTGGACCTGGGTCATTGGGGCGATACGTTGGCGCAGGCTGCGCGCATCTTGCGGCGACATGCCATCCCTCATTTGATCATGAACGTCCCGCTGTGTGCCTTGCCCAGATCGATGTGGTCACTCGCCCACCGAAGCATTTCCGACTGGAAAAATGTCTACGCAGCCGAGTGTGGGCGTTGTGTCGCGAAATCGGATTGCTCTGGCTTGTTCGCATGGCACGAGAGCGGATGGAAACCCTCGTTCCTCAAACCCTTGGATACCAATGAGGTCATCGCATGAGTAAGTTCATCCGGAATATTTCGCTGTTCGTTGCGGGGTTGCCAATATTGACAACCAAAAGTGTCTCGGCTGTACCCGGACTGCAACCAGGTTTTGATTTGCTTGAGTCCCAACCGGTCTCGCTGCGACCATTGAACTGGGATTCGGACAACCTGTTTGCGGGGCATCGGTCGCATTCCAGCCATCGCTCCCACTCAAGCCACAGCTCACACTACTCGGGTTCAGGCGGGGGGAGTTCAAGCTACAAGGCGCCTGTTTATTCCGCGCCGAGTCCTGCCCCTTCCTATACACCTCTGGCTCCCAGTCCAGCTCCGGCGCCCTCGCCTGGAACAGCCGCCAATCACCTGATGGATCAAAAACCTACGGCCAAGCCCATTCCTTCTGGTCAAGGCAATGCGGGTACACATGCGGAAACCGGTGCTGAACTCTCCCGTTCAGAGAAACTTCGATTGCAGGTCATGAGAGTGCAGATGAAGCTCAGAAGTTTGGGGCTGTACGACGGTCAGGTTCACGGTACGATGGACGACGACACTCGCCAAGGCTTGATGTATTTCCAGGACCTCAAAGGGCTACAAAAGACAGGCACAATGACTACGCCAACGCTCAATGCAATGGGTATTCCTGCCGCCAACTAAGGCGTCTGAATCGTTCAACGACATCTCAAGGCTGATTGCAGCCATTGGCGGCCGACGTGGTGTCCGGCAGCTTCCGATCCGGAACAGACATTGGCCGCCTTGATCTCCCCGCCCTGAAGCTGCCGGTCGAATCCGTAGCACGCACCCGGTGGGCATGCGGGCGTTGCATTGCTGCTGATCCTGCGATAGACGACGCAGGTGTCACACCGGTGGTACGCACTTAGTCGACTACGCTATGCAAACTGCCAAGTCGAAGGAGTAAAAGAACTGTGGTCGACCGGATGCTATTCATCGTGATGAGAGTCGTAGTCGCGGTCACACCACGACGTTGGTTGGCTTCGCTCTCCTGGCATGTTGACGAGTTCGTACACCAGTGGCGAGACTCGGCATCGGAGCTCCGGAAGAACTCCTGGTTTGAGCGACTCTTGCTGAGTGCGACTGCGCACCCTTGGATTTTCCTGTTGGCAGCGACCGCCATCTGGGCATTCATCGCTGCCGTACTGCTTGCCCTGGGTACGTACCTCTGCCTCCCGCTGGACAACTGGCAGAAGTCCGATCTGCCGACCTACTTCGGCACGGCTTGGTCAGTCCAGGCAACGGTGGTGGCACTCGTCTATCCGCTCGTCATTTCGTTCGTGACATTCCTGCTGCAACGGCGAGCGACAGCGAAGGTCGCATTGACAGCCTACCTCCTCGAGACCGGTGTCAAACCCTCTGGCACCAGTTCGTTTGCATTGCTGCTCTTGATGACGTTGCAGTATCTCGCTCTGCCGTGGATGTCGATACCGGAGGTACAGGCCGTGATGGTCGCCGACGTAACCTGGCTGGCCGTGAACCTGTTCCTTACCGGCTGGTTCCTGGCACGAACCGCGCAATACCTCCAAGATGAACGTTGCGTGGAAACATTGCAGTGGCTCACCCAGTGCGTCACGCTGCCTCGGGAGGTGCGGGCCTATGCGATGGGACTCCTGCTTCAGAACGCACAAGGGCGCGGCTGGGTTCCGGGCGGGGACTCGTTGAGCGAAAGTGTCACACCGAAAATTAACCTCTTCCCAATGGGCGAGGGTCGCGCAGTTCTGCAGCGAAAGTTCTCAAATCCGAAGGAGATTCGGGACGTTCACTTCAAGCCCCTCGGCTGGGCAATCGGCCGCTGGACCAGGGCTCAGAAAACGGCCCAAGGCAAGTACCCGTTGATGGAACTACCCTGTACGCCCGGCAAGGTCCGCGTTAAGCACATTCTCACGCGGATTCGTGACGCAGCCCCCCCTAGTCGGACAACCACTGCGGCCATTCTTGTGTCTTACCACTTTGCAAAGCCGACTGTTTCTGCCATGCCGTTCACATCTGTGGAAGTCATGGACGAATTGGGGCAAGAGGCTGCGGCGCAAGTGGAGCTTCGACGCGAACCTGGGTTCAGACAGGCGCTCAATGATTTAGTAGACGTGCACGCGGGATTACTGCGGGCGGCCCGCTTCCGCGGGAGTGATGGTGAGCTTGACAACATGAGTCTTCTCCCGGACCCGTACGGCTGGGGTTCGCGCCGGATGGTTCAAACTTGGATGGAACCATACCGCGCTATTGCCGAGGCCGCTGTGGCAGCACTAGAAGACGATGATCGCTTCTTCCAGCGGACAGCAAGATTGTCCGAACGACTGATGTATCGGGCGGGTGAGCAGCCAGCAGACGTGCTGATAGCGTTGATGCTGTCATCAACCCTTTTGATGTACCACCTGGGTCTTTGGTGGAGTCGTCGTGCGGCAACCGAACTGGTGCAGGAATCGCAAATTCCCCGGCTTCTATCACCACCATTGCGCAATGTGTACTGCGACGCACTGCAAGGATGGGTGGGTTCCTGGGAAAGCGTCGATGTCCGCATTAACAACGATGAGGTCCTACACGGCGCTGCGCTGTGGCGTGCGCACGTCACTAGGGTCAAGGTCTACGCAACCCACATCGACGAAACGGCGCTAATGCTACTGGCTGCAGTGGCTCGCGGCGACGCGGAGGCAGCAAGGCGCCTTGAGGATTCACTGGTCAAATGGTGGGGTGAGCGCCAGTACGAATTCGGTGCTGGCCGTGGTGTGTCACAGCCGGGCTGGTCTCTACTCACGCTGTCCTTCGCAGACCTGACCTGGGACGAAGCCAGGACACGGATCCCGGATCTTCCCGAAGGGTCCCAGACAGGCGAGGCTGCGACTCTGCTGTTAGCGACGGTGCTGAAGCGGTACTGGTCCGATGTGTGCATGGTGGTCGCATTTGTCCTGCTGGAGCATGCTGCCAGCCTCGAAAGTGCTGAATCCTTCCTGTGCTTGGAAATCGTGGGAGCCCTGATGGGCGGGCGTGGATACGACAAAGGGGGCAGGGTAGATGTTGACCGACATCGGGGAGCAGGAACCGGCGTAGGTCGTATCGCCCGTGCACTGTTCGGCGACCGCAGCTACTCTCAGCGCTTAGACAAGATTGTCGAACGGTACCGCTCGGACACGCGGGAGCCAATGACGCCTGGCCGCACGTATTCACTCCATGGCGCTGATGACGTCGATGCGTTGACCCGCGGGCAAGCCATCTACTTGACAGCCCTGATCGCTGGACGGCATGAAGACCTCAGCGCGTTTACGCGAATTGTGGAGGAGTGGCGCGAAGAGCTGCAACGACTCGACCGCGTATCCAGGCACTTCCAGGCGCTCGCGAATGAGCTTTGTCAGGATGAGTTCAAACAGCACTCGACGACCATTGCAAAGCTTCGAGAAGTCCTGGAGTGTCAGGAGCCGGTGAACGACGCGTTGAATCACGCGGCCTCGCTCTGCAAGGAGGCTTCGAAGGCGGCCAAGGAGGCTCACGCAAAGACCGTTGCCGATGCGCCACTAGACCCGGAGCGCCTGGTCGAACTGACGCAGAAGGTGCATGCACGAGTCTTCGGCTCTGATGAGCAGAGTGACTTCCCCATCGCGGTGACCACGGACTTCGTAGCGACTGACGAAATCCTTGAGACGGCGAGTCAAAGTTTCTCCGGAGTCTCGAAGCTTCCGTTAACCAGACTTCAGCTGGAAAACATGGATGAACACCTTGTCGATTGGTTCAGCCAGTACACGGCCCGGCATGCGTTCGCAGTTGCTCTGGCAGGAATTCAGCGGAAACGAGGCATCGAGCCCGTACGGGACGACAACGCGCAGGCGTTTTATGCGGACCTCGAGGCACGGATGTCCTCCATCATCGCCAGTGGTTGGACACCAGTGGTTTTGGTCGTCGCAGGCCGACGTGCAGATTACTTGTCGCCGTATCGATTGCCTGAAGATGGCGATGTCCCCGCAGGGTTCGTCATTCGTCCGCCCGACCACCCAGAGCGCGGACTGCATGCAACAGTGAATGGCGTCGAGGTCTACTCCGTACCCATGAGTTCAAGTCGGTACTTAGTGCTTCCGAAGGAGTGGTTGTCGACGCTGCGTTATCAAAGGAGGCAAGGAGACGTAGGGCTCTCACTGCTCTCCAAGAACGAGGCCGCGGGAAAACTGGATATCACTTTCGAGTTCGGATGCGAGTTTGTTGTACCTCACGCCGATTGAGCAGAGAGACCTCCGCGAGGCTGCGGAAGGCAGCCATTGATCCGCCGCGATGCCGGGTGCGCCGGTGGCTGCTTTGAGCTGGGCACCGTGAACTCAATTCACCGGGCGCGAACGGCGGCAACCGCTGCACACCGGCCGGCCGCGCTGCGATATCGGCTTCAGGCACTGAGCACCGAACTCTCGCATCAATGGTCGACCGTGATCACACTCAGCGTAGACTCGCGCCGCCGGCACACCGCTGGCCATGAGAACATTTTAAGGAAAGAGCTAGACATGTTGAACCACGTGATGGTCGGCACCAACGACATTGAACGCGCCAAGCGCTTTTATGACGCCGTGCTCCGCGTGCTGGGCGCGGGAGAGGGCGTGCTCAACGTGAACGGGACCGGCCAGTCTCGCCTGTTCTACCGCCACAACGGCAGCACCTTCGGAATCAGCCAGCCTATCGACGGCCAGCCGGCCACTCACGCCAACGGCGGCACGATCGGCTTCAAATGTCAATCCGCTGAGCAGCTGCAAGCCTTCCACGACACGGCCATCGCGCATGGCGGGACCTCGATCGAGGGCGCGCCTGGCCCCCGAGAGGACAAACCGGGCGCCATGCATCTGGCCTATGTGCGCGATCCGGATGGTAACAAGCTCTGCGCGGTCTACCGGCCCGCGTAAGCCCGGCGTGAGCGAATCGCGCCTGCCTTGACACCGGCTTTGGTCGGACCAGAGCATGCGCCGTTCGTTGGCTGCTCTTGGCCGAGACCGTGATTCCGCCGGTGCGCGCCGAAGCGGCGCTGTCAGCGCGACATGGTGGTTCGAGAGTGCCCCCTATGAGCCGCTGAACTCGATCGGAGAGCGTTCAGGCTGTCCTGTATTTCGGGTCAGGGCGGTGCTGTATGAAATGATGCGGTATGCCATTGAGTTCCGAAGACCTGCAACAAGTCGCCGCGCGCACCCTGGCGCACTACGAGCAGAACGCCCAGAGCTACTGGGAAGGCACGCGCGACCACGACGTCAGCCAGAACATCGCGGCGCTTCTGAAGCACATTTCCGGGCCACCGCCCTTTGACCTGCTGGATTTCGGCTGCGGGCCTGGGCGCGACCTGCACGCCTTTACCGCGCTGGGCCACCGCGCCGTGGGCCTGGAAGGCGCACCAAGCGCGGCGGCGCTGGCGCGCCTACACAGCGGCTGCGAGGTGCTGGAGCAAAGCTTCCTGCACCTCGAACTACCCGCGCAGCGTTACGACGGTGTGTTTGCGAACGCCGTGCTGTTCCATGTGCCCCGCCCGGTGCTGCCGCAGGTGCTACGACAACTGCAGGCATGCCTGCGGCCGGGCGGCGTGCTGTTCAGTTCCAACCCGCGCGGCAATGGCCAGGAAGGCTGGAACGGTGAGCGCTACGGCGTGTTTTACGACTGGCCAACCTGGCGCGCCTTGGTGACGGCCGCCGGCTTCGACGAGTTGGATCACTTCTACCGTCCCTCGGGCCTGCCGATCGAGCAACAGCCCTGGCTGGCGAGCGTGTGGCGCAAGCGCTGAGACCTAGATACGACTAGCTGTACGGCTGACAGTTTCGGCGGGCGGATGCATGGTTTGGGTCGGCTCTCGATCGTCTTGGTCATGCACTTGTCCTACGATACGGCGCATGACCAAGGACCGCTGTCGGGCTCACCAGCGAACTGACGGAGCCGGCCAACAGCGGTCGTCGGACTGATGGAGGTGCGTTTCAACAAGTCGCTATTTGTTGTGACCAAGAAAAGTCGCCCATCGCGAGGAACTATTCATTTAAGCTCGGGAGCTCTTCGTAAAGCCTTCTGCAAGCAACAACCCTTGACGTGGTCGTGCCACTCACTTCCCAAGACACGCATCAATTCACAGAGCACAGGCGGGCGCAGATTTGGTCTGTTGTCGCGACATCGCCAAAGGCCGCAAACACGTTCAGTAGCGCTGCAGTTTGGGCCGCGTCGCTGCGTGCCGCCGTGGCGTCGGCAACGACTATGGTGCGGTAATCCAGTTCCATGGCTTGTCGGGCCGTGGATTCGCAGCAAATATTTGTCAGTGTGCCAGCGATCACCACGGTGTCTATGCCCCTGAGGACCAGTTCTCCATTCAGGCTGCAGTGCTCGGTACCGAGAGCTCCGAAGCGCATCTTGTCCACCACGACGTCGCCAGGCTGCACGTCAATGCCACTGAAGATCGCGTGGCCGCCCGTACCGCCCCCCAGCAGTGCACTCGCTCGTGCTGGATCTCCGCCAGCAACGATTTCTACATAGCGCGACCAGTCGTGCTCGACGACGGTGTGCCGGGTAAAGCAAATAGTGGCCCCGGCTGAACGGAGACAAAGTGTTAGTGCGTTGATGCGGTCAACGATGCGCTTAGCGGAAGGCACGCAGGCGGGTGAATCTTGCCGAATAAAGGCATCTTGCATGTCGATGACGAGCACCGCTGTACGCACAGGATCGAGACGTGGGTACATGACCAGTCGGTCCCGACGGTGGCTAGCGCTTTCAGCCAGCTTGAGTTGAAGAGCCAGGTCCGTTGCCAAAGTCATACTGCCTCCGTTCCGATGTCGATACGCAAGAAAGAGGCGACTGAGCCGAGTTGGCCCAGAGCCGTCGATGCTCCGTTTAGCGTTCGCATTCCCAAATCTGCTGCTGCCCTTAACAAGGGTGTCTCCATAGGTTGCGTTACTAGGTCTGCAACCCATACATCTGCGCGAAGCTGCTTCAGGTCATGGGCATCTACGGCTAGTCCCGGCGCATGCTGCATGCCAATCGGCGTGGCATTTACCACGATATCGACATCATCCAAAGCCTGGTCCGGTGTCCAAGGCGAGCTTTCGGCACACATTGCGAGCATGCCAGCACGTTCCGACGCATCAGTGGTCCGAAAGACGATTGATCGCCCACCTCGGTGAATAAACTCCAGGGCGATCGCGCGGGCGGCTGCACCCGCGCCCACTAAGGCAAGCGACCGACCCATCGGGTCGAAACCGTTGAGACGCGCTCCGTTCCAGAACCCATCGCCGTCGAACATGTCGCCTTCTAAGCCTTGTTCTGTCTTGCGAAGGACGTTCACCGCGCCAATTCTTCTTGCCCTAGAGGTGAGCGTGGTGGCCATCCGAGCTGCAGCCTGCTTGTGCGGGGCCGTGAGCACTAATCCGAGGCAGTTACTGGTGGTGTGCACCATCGACAGCAGCGCCTCTAACGCGCTTGGCGCTGTATCTAGAGGAACGAGCGCCAAGTCTGCGCCAGCTTGCTCGAAGCGAGCATTGAAAAGGGCGGGCAACTGCACCTGAGAGACCGGATACCCCACCATGAAGACTACCTGAGCTGCGCCTGTGAGAAACATGGCAGAACCTTGACAAAAATTGAAGATTTCGAATAATATCCAAAATATTGAAGATTTTGGGAAAGATTGAATGTTCTTCCGCTCAAACGACGAGTCCTCCACCGTGGTTCGCCTCTTGGCCGAGCAGGTACGCCGGGACATCTCATTCGGGGTGCTGGCGCCTGATTCAAAGCTAAAGATCGACGAACTCAGGCAGCGCTATGGGGGAAGTGCGAACTCATTTCGCGAGGCCCTGACACAGCTCGCCAATGACGGACTGGTGGAAGCCACTCCGCAAAAGGGGTTCAGAGTGGCATCAGCCACGACTGCGGACCTGCAGGACATCACGCGGGTGCTCTTCGAAGTTGAATCCGTTGCCATCCGTTGGTCCATGGCAGCGGGTGACGTTCGGTGGGAAGGCGAAGTGATCGCAGCCCAGCATCGCCTCAGCCGAGTCGAAAACCTTGTCGCGCACGACGCCGCAGAGCACGCAGTGGAGTGGGAAGAAGCCGGTCGAGCCCTCCACGCGACCTTGGCCAGCGCCTGTGGATCGCCCCGATTGCTTGAAATCATGCAGAAGCTCTATCAACAGAGCGCCCGCTTCAGGTTGTCGCGCTTGCATGGCCAGGCTTTCGATCCGCGCGTCTCCCAAACTGCGCATGCACGCCTCGTAAACGCCGTGCTCGCACGTGATGCCAGCGCCACGCATGAGGCATTGCGCGAAATCATCTTTGGCTGGAAAACGAACTGACAAAGGGTTGCCCATGTCCATCTCACGCAGAAACATCATCAGGCTTGCAGCCGGGGCGGCGGCATTGCCGACATTCGCCACAACTGCACTGGCAAGCACCGACCGGATCACAGTCGGAGCGCTCCGCTTCACATCGGAAGGGCCAACGTTCCTGGCGTTGGAGCGGGGCTACTTCAAAGACGAAGGTCTGGATGCCAAGATCGAGTTCTTCCAAGCTGCCCAGCCCATGGCCGTGGCCATCGCTTCGGGTGATGTGGACTTCGGCGTCACGGCCGTCACTGCCGGTCTGATCAGCCTTGCCGAGAAGGACGCCTTGAGGGTAATCGGGGGAGCCTTGCAGGAAGAGCCGGGTATCGATGGACAGATCATCTTGGCCTCGCGAAAGGCTTGGGAAGCGGGCCTTCAATCGCCCAGAGACTTACGCAACCGGTCCTTCGGCATCACCACCCACGGCTCGTCATTCCACTACATGGTCCACAAAATAGCGGCCAAAGTGGGAATTCGTCTCAGTGACATCCAGCTCAAGCCCCTACAACAGATCGGAGCTCTGGTGGGGTCGCTAAGCACGGGGCAAATAGATGCTTGGTCGATCGTCCCAGATATCGGCAAACCGCTGATTGCGAAACCGGAGGTGAAGAAGATCGGCGAGATTGCCGAGTACATCCCCGACTATCAGGTGACCACCGTCTTCACCGCCACCAAGATGATCCGCGAGCGCAAGGATGTGGTCCAACGCTTTATGAAGGCGAGGGCGCGTGCAGTAGCCGACTTCAACGGGGCACTGGTTGGTCCCAATGCGGGCCACAGGTCGGCCGAGGATGTTTTGAGGGTGCTCCACAAGTACGTAATGGCGGACCGACCCTTTGAGGTCGCCGCGCCCCTGATCCGCAATGGCGCGATGCGAATAGCGGAGCGATCGCAACTTCATGCCGGCAGCATTCGCGATCAGCTTGATTGGTTCAAGTCTGAAAAGCTTGTGCCACCCTCGGTTACCTTCGACATGCTGGTGGATGCCGGCTTCGCCCCGATCAAAGGCTGAATATGGAGATCCAGCTTAAGGGCGTCCGCCATTGCTACGGAGGGATGCAGGTTTTGGAGGACGTCACCTTCGATCTGCCAACCGGACAGATCGTATGCATTATCGGACCTTCGGGGTGTGGCAAATCAACCTTGCTTCGCTTCATCGGTGGACTCGAACGTCCCGACGAAGGCGAGATCCACCTCGTGGGCGAGCGGCCCTCGGGCTGTCTTAACCCGCTCACATACATCTTCCAAGACTTCGCACTGCTGCCCTGGCGCACTGTAGAGGAGAACATCAGCGTAGTGCTGGAGGATCACCGGATCAAGGGGCAAGAAGCTAGACGGATCATCTCAGACGTACTGGGACGCACGAAGCTTGCCGAGTTCCGCAAGGCATATCCCCGCCAGTTGTCAGGGGGGATGAAGCAGCGGGTCGCCATTGCACGCGCGCTGAGCGTCAGCCCTGCAGTGATGTTGATGGACGAACCACTCTCGGCCTTGGACAGCCAAACGCGCGAGCTGCTGATGGACGACTTGGTGGAGTTGTGGCTACGCGAACGCTTCACTGCGTGCTATGTCACCCACAACCTTGCTGAAGCCGTACGCCTGGGTCACAAGATCATCCTCCTGAGCCGCCGTCCGGGTCGCATTCGCCAAGTAGTGAAAATCGATATGCCGCTGGAGGAGCGCGCCGCGCGGATGATGGAGATGGAAGTGATCCAACGCGATCTTTGGGCGTTGATGCGTGACGAGGCCATGGCGGCCGACCGGGAGTTGGCCCATGACGACTGAAGCACTCTGCAGACGAGCTGCGCCTACCACCGCTATTCCCCTGCAATCCGAACGCGCGAGGCCCGTGCCGTTTCGCGGCGGTGGGTTCAGGCCGCAGCCTATGCGTTGGGTCGGCCCCGTCGTGTTTCTCGCGCTCCTGGTTCTGTGGGAACTGGGATGTCGCACGGGAGTAATCGGCAGCCTCGTCTTGCCGGCACCCAGCAAGGTGTGGGGCGCGCTACAGGACTTATTCCAATCCGGCCTCCTGCGCAAGCACCTGCAGGCCAGCCTTTCCCGACTGGTTGTGGGATGGACATTGGGTGCAGCACTCGGTGTCACCGTCGGCCTGACGATCGGATTGTTCTCGCTAGCTCGCGCAGGTTTGTTGCCTCTGGTGTCGGCGATTTTCCCCATTCCCAAGATCGCACTGCTTCCGCTGTTTGTGATCTGGTTCGGAATCGGAGAGGGCTCCAAGATCGCTACCATCCTTTTCGGCACCTTCTTTCCGATGGTAATTGCAACCTATGGCGGAGTCGACAACGTCGATCGCAGCCTGATCCGCATGGGACAGTCCTTCGGGCTGTCTTGGTCTTCCATCGTTCGCAAGATCATCATCCCGGGCGCGATGCCGGCGATCCTGTCGGGCTTCCGCATCTCCGTATCTATCGGGATCATCTTGTTGGTCGCTGCTGAAATGATCGGCGCGGAGTACGGTATCGGCTCCTACATCCTGATGGCGGGAGCGATTTTCTCGATGGAGCAATTGATCGCTGGCGTCGCGATCCTGTCTCTTATTGGACTCTGCGCCAGCGGCCTCATCGGATGGGCCGAGCGGCGGCTGCTCGGATGGAGGGCAAAATGATGTGGCGTTCACCCCATCGACATGAGCAGAACTACGATGTGATTGTCTGCGGCGGCGGAGCGGCGGGCGTCGGGGCTGCAGTGGGCGCGGCCCGGGCAGGTGCTAGGGTATGCCTTGTCGAGAAGTATGGCTTCCTGGGCGGAGCGGCGACCACTGCGCAGGTCCTTGCGTACTGTGGGTTCTACCAACAAGGCGCAAAGCCGGTGGCCGCTGTGGGCGGCGTCGGGGCTGAATTGCTTGCCAGCCTAAGCAAATACGGACTAGACACTACACCCTTTTGCTCGGAAACCACGGGCAACTGGATCGTGCGCATTGAGCCTGAGCTGCTCAAGCTGACCATGGATGATCTGTTGGTTCGGCATGGCGTAGATGTCCAGCTGCACACCCGCGTAGCTGCCGCTACGCGGACCGGTGAACGCATAGAAGCTGTCACGCTCGCAGGAATGGAAGGCCGGTGGCACGCAGTTGCGGATGCGTTCGTGGATGCCAGCGGCGACGCCAATCTCGCCATGCTTGCCGGAGTGCCCTACCGCATCGGAAATCGCGAGGGCTTGCTTCAGGCAACAACTCTCCCAATGCGGATAGGGGGCGTGCCGCCTGAGGTATCTATCGATCGTCCGGCCCTATGCGCTTCTGTCGCCCGCTACAACGAAGGTGGAGAGTTTCCGATAAGCCGGTCAGACGGTGGCATCATGTTTCGGTTGCCCGTGTCCAGCGACATCTGGTGGATGGCCGTGGATCTCCCGATGGCCGAAGTCAGTTCGCGTTGCTTCACTGCGATGGAGATGAAAGGGCGTGCCATGGCAAACGACTATCTCCACATGCTGCGAAAGCACATGCCTGGCTTCGCCAGCGCATATCTTGTCGCGACTGGCCCCCAGATTGGCGTACGCGAAACGAGACATCCTGCGGCTCGGTACGAGATGACGCTTGAAGACGCAGCGCAAGGAAAAACTTCCGACGACGCAGTGGCTAGAGCGGCTTGGCCAATCGAATTGCATACACAACCGGGGCGGCCAACGTACACGCCGCTTGGCGGTGCTGGCTACTTCCATGTTCCTTACGATGCCATCAGCGCCGCAGGTATTGAGAATCTCTGGTACGGAGGACGAGTGATCGGTGCAGATCCCGAAGCGTATGCCTCGGTGCGAGTGATGGGCACAGCATTCGCTACAGGAGAGGCCGCTGGCGTCTCCGCAGTGGACTATATAGAGAGCAATCATCTGCGCAATGCGCGCACGGTTGCCAATCGATTGCGGGCCAACGGCGCAATCGTCTAAAGCACTAGCGCTTCGGCCTGACGCAAGAGCTTCAACGCGTCCTGGCCTACGCCTAGAAGTTGCAAACCCCTGATGTTCCCTAACTGCAGCGTGTCGTGCTGGCTCAGGGTGTCTTCATGGGCATCGGCAACAAGTTCGAGGCCTGAGGGCCGTACTCGGTAATTTACACAAGGAAACAAAAATGCTTCGACGTACCCTCTTCCAATGCATCGCAAGTACAACGCTGGCTGCATCTTGCGGGCTCCTGCACGCGCAGACCTGGCCATCCAAGCCCGTACGGATGATCGTGCCGTTTCCTGCTGGGTCCACGCCCGACCTGCTTGCGCGCATCCTCACGGATCGCCTCTCAGTGCGCTTGGGGCAGGCTTTCGTGGTGGATAACCGCAGCGGGGCAGCTGGCAACATCGGCACCGACTTCGTCGCAAAGGCGACACCGGACGGCTATACGGTGGGAGTCAGCATAGCGGGACCGCTGGCTATCAACCCGCTGCTGTTCAAATCCATGCCTTATGACCCTGCGCGCGACGTCAAGCTGATCACGGTCGCGGCTACTCAGCCTTCGGTACTGGTGGCGTCGAACAAGCTGAAGGCTTCGACCTCCAAGGAACTGTTCGAACTACTCGCGCATAGGGAAGGCCGCTACAGCTTCGCGTCCATGGGTGCCGGCACGATCTCGCAGATGGGCATGTATGTGCTGACAGCAAACAGCCCGGCGGATGTGATACATGTGCCTTACGCCGGGTCCGGGGCCGCTTCGTTGGCATTGATGTCGGGCGAAGTTGATTTCGCGCTTTTGCCGGCTGCCAGTGTGATGCCACACATCCAGGCCGGCAAGATGAAGGCACTAGGCATCGCTGACGCCAAGCGGATGTCCGCCTTACCAAATGTACCGACGTTGACGGAAGCTGGTGTACGCAGCGTGACAGCCGACGCCTGGATCGGCGTCATCGCGCCCGCTGGCACGCCCGACGCCATCACCGAGCGTCTGCGCGGCGAGATCCTGCAGGTCTTAGCCGAACCGGCTGTGCGCGAGAAGCTTCAGACCCAGACCATGGAAGCCGTGGGCGGTACGCCGGTCGAGTTCCGCAAGGTGTTGGACGGTGAGTTGAAGTTGTGGAGCCCGGTGATCAAACAGTATGGCATCACGATCCAGTGAGGTGACCGATGGCACTTGCTGGATGACCGCAGCCTTAGCGGACTGCTGAGGTACCCACCGTCGCGTCGGAGGACATGGCCTGAATTAAACAGGCCTATGTTCTCATTCAATTTAATTTCCCGATAGGCAGCGTTGTGATTGAGATGACATGCCGTACGCCTCCGGTCGCTGTCGCAATGACTGCTCCTTAGCGGAAAGTGCGCGTTCCTGGAAGTAGTTCGGATGACTACAGTCGCTGCAAACCGGGTATCCACCCGAAATGCTAGCTGGCCGGGGAGTGCCTCGCGCATGGATGAATCCCTCCCACGATGCAAGCAACCGCGGGGAATCATGATCATTCCACACGGACACCTTCGAATTGATTTGGAAGCTGGCTGATGTAGAGCGTTACTGCGACCCGTGCCGCTGTTGGCACGGGAGCAAACGATGAAACCCACAACGCCCAGTACCAAGACCACCAAATACACCAAGCCTGTCGCCAAGCCCTCGGTTCCGACCAAAAAGACTCCCGTCAAAAGGGCCGCGGCCAAGAATTCCCTCACTGCGAAATCCCCACCCAAGCCTCAACCAGTACCTGTTGCCGCGGCGTCCAACGTGGCGACCAAACAGTCCCAGCTCATTTCACTCCTGGAATCGCCAACGGGCGCCACCCTGGCCCAGATGATGAAGCTCACCGGCTGGCAGCCGCACACCGTGCGCGGCATGCTCAGTGGATCCTTGCGCAAACGCCTTGGGCTCGATGTTCGGTCGGAGGTGGAGGAGGGTGTTCGGGTCTACCGCATCGTGGAGGGCTCCGGCAAATGAACACCCTGACCGAGATCACTACCGCCGACCGCGAGCTGCTGATCCAACGCTGGGAGTCCCTCTTTGAGCACGAACCCCCACCCCAGATCCACACCGCCCTCATGCGCCGGGTGTTGGCCTGGAACGTCCAGATGCAGCAGGCAGGTCTGGATCCTTTTGCAGGTCGCCAGCCCATCTCCCGTCCTCCGGTGGTTCTTCGCCCCGGAACCCGCCTGCTGCGCGAATGGCAAGGCGCCACCCACGAGGTACGGGTGCTGGATGCGGGTTTTGACTACGCCGGCCAGACCTACAAGAGCCTGAGCGCCATCGCGCGCGCCATCACCGGCACCCCCTGGTCCGGCCCCTTGTTCTTCGGGATCAAACGCTGATGGCAAGTAAATCGTTCAATTTCTCGACCGCCGGGGCCGCTCAGGTGCCGGCCCTGACCTGCGCCATCTACACCCGCAAGTCCTCCGAAGAAGGCCTGGAGCAGGATTTCAATTCACTCCACGCCCAGCGCGAAGCCTGCGAGGCCTTCGTGCTGAGCCAGAAGGGCCTGGGCTGGACCCTGAACCCCACCACCTACGACGACGGGGGCTTCTCCGGCGGCAACGTCGAGCGCCCCGCCCTGAAACGCCTGATCGCCGACATCGAGGCGGGCAAGATCAAGGTGATCGTGGTCTACAAGGTCGACCGCCTGACCCGCTCCCTGGCCGATTTCGCCAAGCTGGTCGAACTGTTCGATGCCAAAGGCGTTTCATTCGTCTCGGTCACCCAGCAGTTCAACACCACCACCTCCATGGGTCGTCTGACCTTGAATGTGCTCCTCTCATTCGCCCAGTTCGAGCGGGAAGTGACCGGAGAGCGCATCCGGGACAAGATCGCCGCCTCGAAACGCAAGGGCCTGTGGATGGGCGGTGTGGCCCCTGTGGGCTATGTCCCTCATGGCCGCACGCTGGTGCTCGAGGAGATTCACGCTGATCGGATCCGGGCAATTTACGAGCTGTACCTGAAAAAAAACTGCGTGCGCAAGCTCAGTGAAGAACTGCAACTGCGAAAGTGGCTGACGCCCGAGCGCGCCAGCAAGCGGGCAGGGGCGGGTGGCAACAAGCCCTTCAGCCGGGGCCACCTGTACCGCATCTTGAGCAATCCCATTTACGTGGGCAGGGTGCCCCACAAGGACGAAGCCCACCCAGGCCAACACCCGGCCATCGTGAGTGAAGACCTGTGGAACCAGGTTCAACAACGCCTGGCCAGCAACAAACAAGGCACCAAGACCAAGGCCCATGCGGCCAACCCCAGCCTGCTGGCCGGGAAACTGCAGGACGAGCTGGGCAGGCGTTTGATCCCATCCCACGCCCGCAAGGGAAACAAACGCTACCGGTACTACGTGACCCCGGTTGATGAACTGGGCGAAGCCCTGCGGTTGCCGGCTAATGACCTGGAAGAACTGGTGATCGCCGCGGTCATCCGGTGGGCGAGCGACAAGAAGCGGGTGGTGGACGCGGTCGGCTGGGGTGACGCCAAACGGGCCAGCGATGCGATCGAGTCAGGGAAACAGCTCGCTCAAAACCTGAAACTCAGCGCCCGGGACCACATTGGCGACAGCATCCACGCCGTTGAAGTCGGGCCCAGCACCATCCGGATCGCCATCGACCTGGTCGGATGCGGTCTGGTCAAAAAAGAGGCAGACCACAGCACGATCGAGCAACCGGTGCTCGAAGTGCCCGCTGAACGCAAGCGGGCGGGACTGGCGGTCCGGCTGATCATTGGGGAGCCGGGGCCTGGACAGATCGATGCGAGGCAGCACAAGGGCGCCAAGGAGCCCGATCCGACCATGATGGCCATGCTGACCCGAGCCCGGGATTGGTACGAGAGGCTGACGCGCGGGGGGCAGTCGTTGGGTGAAATCGCGGATGCCGAGCAAATCTCAACCAAGTACGTTGGCCGAATTCTCCAGCTGGCGTTGCTGGCACCCGACATCGTGCAGGCGCTGGAGCAGGGCGAATACCCGGTGGAGCTGTCCGCCACCAAGCTCAGCCGGATGGTGCCGCTGCCGATGGACTGGGACGAGCAGAGGCAGTTGCTGGGCATGGCCTGAGCGGCCACAAAGCCAATCCAAAACGGGGTGTTCAGCGCCCCGTTTTGCCTGGAGCGATCGAGGGGCGAAAACCCACAATGTCACCGGCTCCGAGGGCTCACAGAGAAAGGGCCGGAAAAATCAGGTCGAAATTGGGCAGAGAGAGCCCACAGAGAAACCCGAGTCGGGCTAGAGCCCGCATGAACAGGGGCTTTGCCAAAAGAAAAGGCCCTCGCACTGCGAGGGCCTAGACATGCTGGCGGAGAGGGTGGGATTCGAACCCACGGTACCTTGCGGTACGCCTGATTTCGAGTCAGGTACATTCGACCACTCTGCCACCTCTCCTGGTGTGTGGTAAGCCTCAAATTATAGCAGGAAGCGGCGAGGTGTTTTGTTCACGCCTTGTCTTGCGTGAAGTGTTGCAGCGCTTGCGTCACTTCGTCGGACTGTGCGTCGTCTGCCCGCACCACTTCCGGGGGCAGGGTGGCGGGGGTGTCTTGCAAGGCCTTGATGCAGGCGCCGGCGTCGCGTGGCGAAGCGAAACCGGTGCTTTGCAGCAGCAGCTTGCCCTGGGCGTCGACCAGCTTGAAATAGAACTGACCGTCTTTTTCCCGGTATTGCTTGAAGCTGGGCGAGGCGGCTTTGGTGGCCTTGTTGGTTTTGCCGCTGTCCGTGGCGTCCAGCGAACGCAGGCCGACGGCATGGCGCAGACGGGTGGTGAAGGGCGTGGCGATGGCGCGGGCCTTGGCGGCGCCGGCTTTCAGTGTCTTTTCGATCTGTGCCGGGTCCTTCATCAGCTGTTCATAGACCTCGCGCATGGGGGCGATCTCGCGGTCCAGACGCTCGAACAGCACCTCTTTGGCGTCGCCCCAGGCGATGCCCTCGGCGTAAGCCCGGGCCAGGGCGGCGGTTTCCTCGGCGCTGGCAAAGGCCTGGTAGAGCTGGAACAGGGCCGAGCCTTCGGTGGCCTTGGGTTCGCCGGGTGCCCGCGAGTCGGTCAGGATGCCCATGATGAGCTTCTTCAACTGGTCGCGCGGCGCGAACAGCGGAATGGTGTTGTCGTAGCTCTTGCTCATCTTGCGGCCGTCCAGGCCGGGCAAGGTGGCCACGTGTGCTTCGATGGCGGCTTCGGGCAGCGTGAAGTGCTCGCCATAGAGGTGGTTGAAGCTGGAGGCGATGTCGCGCGCCATTTCGATGTGCTGGATCTGGTCGCGACCCACGGGCACCTGGTGGGCGTTGAACATCAGGATGTCGGCCGCCATCAGCACCGGGTACATGAACAGCCCGGCGGTCACGCCGTGGTCCGGTTCCTCGTTGGCGGCGGTGTTCTTGTCCACCGATGCCTTGTAGGCGTGGGCGCGGTTGAGCATGCCCTTGCCGGTGACGCAGGTGAGGAACCAGGTCAGTTCGGGAATCTCGGGGATGTCGGACTGGCGGTAGAAGGTGACCTTGTCCGGGTCCAGCCCGCAGGCCAGCCAGGTGGCCGCGATTTCCAGCGTGGAGCGCTGCACGCGGGCCGGGTCGCCGACCTTGATGAGGGCGTGGTAGTCGGCCAGAAAGTAGAAACTTTCGACGCTGGACAGCTTGCTGGCGCGCACGGTCGGGCGGATGGCGCCGACGTAGTTGCCCAGGTGCGGCGTGCCGCTGGTGGTGATGCCGGTGAGGACGCGCGTGGTGGTCATGGCGGAGACGAAATGAAAGACGGGTTCAGAACAAGAGGGCACGCAGGGGCGTGAGCAGCAGGTCGATGAGGCCGCCGGTGGCGGCCATCAGGGGGCGCAGCCAGAGACTGCCCACCACGCCGCTGATGACCAGGGCCATGACGACGAAGAAGCCCCAGGGTTCGATGCGCGAGACCAGCAGGGCCGCGCGCATGGGCAGCAGGCCGACCAGGATGCGACCGCCGTCCAACGGCGGCAGCGGGAACAGATTGAAGGCGAACATCACCAGGTTGGTCATGATGCCGGCGCGGCACATGGCCAGGAAAAAACGCTCCTCGACCCCGACGGCCACCAGCAGGTACCCGGCCACCGTCCACAGCACCGCCTGCGCCAGGTTGGCGCCGGGGCCGGCCAGCGCCACCCAGACCATGTCGCGTTTGGGGTTGCGCAGGTTGCCGAAGCGCACCGGCACCGGCTTGGCGTAGCCGAACAGAAAGGCGCCCGCGGTGGCGAAGTACAGCAGCAGCGGCATGGCGATGGTGCCCACCGGGTCGATGTGACGCACCGGGTTGAGCGAGATGCGGCCCAGCATGGCGGCGGTGTTGTCGCCAAAATGGCGCGCCGCGTAACCGTGCGCCGCCTCGTGCAGGGTGATGGCGAACAGCACGGGGATGGCGTAGATGGCCACCGTCTGGATGATCTGGGCAAGGTTCATGGGCCTATTGTCCCAGAGCGCCGGCCTGGCCCCGATCCGTGCCGGCGCTTTCGCGGTTCACAGGCCCAGCGTGGCCAGCGCTCCCTGGCCGACGCGGATCACCTCGGGTTCACCGCCCGTGCCCATGGGGGTGAGGTCGATCACGGTGGTGGGTGCCAGCGCGCAGGCGCCGGCGTCGATGACGGCGGCCAGCTCGTGCTGGAAACGCTCGCGTATGGCCTCGGCGTCGTTCATGGGTTCGGTCTCGCCGGGCGGGATCAGGGTGGTGGCCAGCAGCGCCCCGCCGTGTTGCTCCAGCAGGTCCAGCAGCACGCGGTGGGCCGGCACGCGCAGGCCGATGGTCTTGCGCGAGGGGTGGCTCAGGCGGCGCGGGATGTCCTTGCCGGCGTCGAGGATGAAGGTGTAGGGCCCGGGCGTGCCCAGCTTGAGCAGGCGGTACTGCTTGTTGTCCACCTTGGCGTAGTGGGACAACTCGCTGAGATCGCGGCACAGCACGGTGAGGTGGTGTTTGTCGTCCACCTGGCGGATGCGGCGCAGGCGGTCCGCGGCGGCCTTGTCGTCGAGGTGGCAGACCAGCGCATAGCTCGAATCGGTGGGCACGGCCAGGATGCCGCCTTTGGCCAGCAGTTGCACCGCTTGCTTGAGTAGGCGCGGTTGCGGGTTGTCGGGGTGGACGTCGAACAGTTGGGACATGGCGGACTCAGAGAGGGCGGTGCAGGCGCTGCTGGCGCGCCGTCAACCAGGCGGCGCTGGCGCCGCACAACACGATCAGGGCGATGCCGGTCAGCTCGGTGCGGCCCGGCACGTGGTCAAAGACCCACCACCCGGCCAGCATGGCAAAGGCGATCTGGCTGTAGAGAAACGGCGTCAGCGTGGCGGCCGGGGCGCGGGCAAAGGCCAGGATCAGCAGGAAGTGGCCCACCGTACCCATCAGACCCATCAGCAACAGCAGGGCCAGGGTCTCGCCGTCGGGCGGGGTCACCCACACCAGGGGCATCAGCACGCTCAGCCCCAGGGCACCCACCCAGCCGGTGTAGAGGTGCATGGTCATGGCGTTCTCGGTGCGGGCCATGCGGCTGGTCAGGATCTGGAAGGCCGCGTAGGCCACCACCATCACCAGGGGCAGCAGGCTGATCCAGCCCAGGTTCATGTCGCCGTCCTGCCAGGGCTGGACGATCAGGAGGGCGCCGGAAAACCCGCCCAGCACCAGCAGCCAGCGAAGCACGCTCACCCGCTCCTTGAGGAACAGCGCCGCCAGCAGCGTCACCATGAGCGGCGTCAGCATGACGATGGCGGTGAATTCGCCCACCGGCATGTGGCTCAGGCTCACGAAGCCCAGCACGCTCACGCTCAGCAGCAGGCCGCCGCGCAGCAGCTGCAGCCAGGGGCTGTGGGTGCGCAGCAGCGTGCGCCCCCGCATGGGCAGCAGCACCGCGCCCATGACCACCGCCTGGAAGCTGTAGCGGAACCAGACCGCGATCAGCACCGAGATGGCGCCACTGATGGATTTGAAGCTGGTGTCCAGCACCACGAAGCAGGCCACCGCCGTGATCAGCAGCGCGATGCCTTGCAGCGGGCGCGAACCGGGGGCGTGGGCCGTCATGCGCGGCCCGTCACGCGAGGATGCGGTCGGCCAGCAGCTCCCACACCGGGGTCAGGCGGCCTTCGAGGTAGGGCAGCTTGCCCAGGTCGCAGTGGCTTTCCTCGGGGCTGTGGAAGTCGCTGCCACGCGAGGCGGCCAGGTCGAACTCCAGCGCCATGTCGGCGTATTTGACGTACTCGGCCGCCGTGTGGCTGCCGGTCACCACCTCCACGCCGCGCCCGCCGTGGGCCTTGAACTCGGTGAACAGCGCGTATTCGCGGGTCGGGTTGTGGTCGTAGCGGGCCGGATGGGCGATCACGGCCACGCCGCCGGCCTCGGTGATCCAGCGCACCGCGTCGCCCAGCTGGGCCCAGCGGTGGGGCACGAAGCCGGGCTTGCCTTCGGTCAGGTACTTGCGGAAGACCTCGTTGGTGTCGCGGCAGACGCCGCTTTCCACCAGGTGCCGCGCGAAGTGCGTGCGCGAGATCAGGTCCGGGTTGCCCACGTAGTGCAGCGCGCCCTCGAAGGCCCCGTGGATGCCGACCTTGGCCAGGCCGTCGGCCATTTCGCGGGCGCGTTCCTCGCGCCCGCCGCGGGTGCGCTTGAGGCCTTGCGCCAGGGCCGGGTGGTCGGGGTCGAAGCCCAGGCCCACGATGTGCACCGTCAGGTCGGCAAATGTCACCGAGATTTCGGTACCGGTCAGGTACTTCATGCCAGCCGCCCGGGCGGCGGCGGCGGCGCGGTGCTGGCCGCCGATCTCGTCGTGGTCGGTCAGGGCCCACAGTTCCACGCCATTGGCGCTGGCGCGCGTGGCCAGCTCCTCGGGCGTCAGGGTGCCGTCGGAGACGACGGAGTGGCAGTGCAGATCGGCGTTGAGTATGGCGTTCACCGAACCATTTTACGAAGCCGCGCCCACACGCGCTGGACCAGGGGTTCACAAAGTGTGACAGATGTGCTCGCTACACTCGGCGCGTGTCACTGTTCAAAGCCGCATCCCTGATTTCCTTGCTCACGCTGGCGTCCCGCATCACCGGCCTGGTGCGTGAGTTGCTGATGGCGTCGGCCTTTGGCGCCAGCGCCATGACCGATGCCTTCAACGTCGCGTTCCGCATCCCCAACCTGCTGCGCCGCCTGTTCGCGGAAGGCGCCTTCAGCCAGGCCTTCGTGCCGGTGCTGGCCGCCGCCAAGGAGCAGGAGGGCGAGGCCGCCACCCGGGCCATGATCGACCAGATCGCCACCGTGCTGGCGTGGGCACTGACCGCCACCTGCGTGCTGGGCGTGGCCGCCGCGCCCATCCTGGTGTGGGGCCTGGCGGCGGGCCTGAAGCAGGACCCGGCCGGCTTCGAGGCCGCCGTGTTCATGACGCGCTGGATGTTCCCCTACATCGCCTTCATGTCCATGGTGGCGCTGGCCGCGGGCATCCTCAACACCTGGAAGCGTTTTGCCGTGCCGGCCGCCACGCCGGTGCTGCTCAACGTCGCCATGATTGCCGCCGCCTGGTGGGGGGCGCCATGGTTTGCGTCGCTGGGCGTCAATCCCATCTACGCCATGGCCGCCGGCGTGCTGGTGGGGGGGGCGTTGCAGCTGGGGGTGCAGATTCCGGCCCTGCATGCGCTGGGCCTGCTGCCGCGCGTCGGCTGGCGCTGGGGTGCCCTGCGCGACGCCTGGCGCCACCCGGGCACGCGCCGCGTCACCACCCTCATGCTGCCGGCCCTGCTGGGCGTGAGCGTGGCCCAGGTCTCGCTGCTCATCAACACCCAGATCGCCTCGCACCTGCGCACCGGCAGCGTGAGCTGGCTCAGCTACGCCGACCGGTTGATGGAATTCCCCACCGCCCTGCTGGGCGTGGCCCTGGGCGTGGTGCTGCTGCCGCAGCTGGCGGCGGCCAAGGCCAAGAGCGACACCGAGCGCTACAGCGGCCTGCTCGACTGGGGCCTGCGCCTGGTGGTGCTGCTGGCCGTGCCCTCGGCCGTCGCGCTGCTGACCTTTGCCCACCCGCTGGTGGCGGTGCTCTACCACTACGGCGCGTTTTCCGATGCCGACGTGCGCCAGACCGCGCTGGCCCTGATGGGCTACGGCCTGGGCCTGCTGGGACTGATCGCCATCAAGGTGCTGGCCCCCGGCTACTACGCCAGCCAGGACATCCGCACGCCGGTGAAGATCGCGGTCGTGGTGTTGCTGTTCACCCAGGCCATGAACGTGGTGTTCGTGCCCTGGCTGGCCCATGCCGGCCTGGCGCTGTCCATTGGCCTGGGCGCGCTGCTCAATGCCACCTGGCTGCTGCTGGGCCTGTTGCGGCGCGGCACCTACCGGCCGGCGCCTGGCTGGTGGCGCTTTGTGCTGCAGGTGGTGGCCGCCAGCGCTGTGCTGGCGATCTACCTGCTGTGGGCGTCCAGCGGCCTGTCCTGGCTCGATGGCGCCGGCCGCGCCTGGGCCCGTGTGCTGCAGTTGCTGCTGGTGCTGGGCGGCGCGGCAACCCTTTATTTTGTGGTGTTGTTGCTGGGTGGTGTGAAGTTGCGCGAGTTTGTGAGAAAGTAACAAACGATGATGGACTTCGCCCTGCCCACCCCGCTGGACTTTTTTGCTGCCCTGGTCAACGACGACGACCAGCTGCCCTTGCTGGAGGCGGCGGTGGCCATCGCGCAGGACGAATACCCCGACCTGGACGTGCAGCAGGTGCTGGGTGACGTGGACCAGCTGCTGGCGCGCCTGCGGCGGCGCCTGCCGCCCGACGCCGCGCCGCTGCAGCGCCTGCGCGGGCTCAACCAGTTCTTCTTCCGCGATCTGGGCTTTGGCGGCAACGTCAACCACTACTACGACCCCGACAACAGCCACCTCAACGTGGTGCTGCGCACCCGCCGAGGCATCCCCATCAGCCTGGCCGTGCTGTGGCTGGAACTGGCCCAGGGCCTGGGCCTGTCGGCCCGGGGGGTCAATTTCCCCGGCCATTTCATGGTCAAGGTCAACCTGCCCCGGGGCCAGGTGGTGATCGATCCCTTCACCGGCCAGTCGCTGAGCCGCGAGGAGCTGTCCGAACGGCTGGAGCCCTACAAGCGGCGCAACGGACTGGTGGACGACTTCGATGTGCCGGTCGGCCTGTACCTGCAGTCGGCCACGCCACGCGATATCCTGGCGCGCATGCTGCGCAACCTCAAGGAAATCCACACCAGCCAGGAAGACTGGACGCGCCTGATCCCCGTGCTCGACCGCCTCATCGTGTTGTTGCCGCAGGCCCACGCCGAGCACCGCGACCGCGGTCTGGCCTGGGCGGAAAAGGGCGATGCGCGCCGCGCCGTGGCCGACCTGGAGCACTACCTCGCACACGCCGAGGACGCGCTCGACATCGACGCCGTGGCGCAACGGGTGGGTGAGCTGCGGCGCGAACTGTCCTAAGTGTCGCTTAAGTCTGTGTCCCTACAGTCAAGTCAGGCCGGTCACTTGACCGGCCATGACTCGAAAGGACCTGACCATGATCACCCGCATTCGCACCCTGGCCCTGGCTTCGTTGATGGGCGTTGGCAGCCTGGCCCTGGCACCGGCCCACGCTCAACAGTCGCCCATGCCCGCCGCCGCGCCCGCCGCTGCTCCGGCGCCGGCCGTCACCAACACCCAGATGCCGGCCACCGAACCGTCGAAGAAGGTCGTGAAGAAACACGCGGCCAAGAAAAAGCCCGCCGCCAAACGCACCAAGAAGGTCGCCAAGCCGGCTTGATGCGGCAAGCGCCCCGGGGCCGGTTCACCTCCTGGGTGGCCGGCCCCTTGTTTTGTCCCCAGCACCCGGCCTGAAGCCCTGAAATGCGCGTGTTGCTGGTCGAGGACGACACCATGATCGGCCCCGCCGTGCAGGACGGCCTGGCGCGGCGCGGCCTGCGTGTCGACTGGGTGCGCGACGGCGCCGCCGGCTTGTCGGCCGCGAGCACCGAGCCCTTCGACGCCGTGCTGCTCGACATCGGCCTGCCGCGCCTGGACGGCCTGGCCTTGCTCAAGGCCTTGCGTGCCTCGGCCGACCCCGTGTTCAGCCAGGTGCCGGTGCTGCTGGTCACCGCACGCGACGCGGTCACGGACCGCATCGCCGGGCTCGACGCCGGCGCCGACGACTATGTGCTCAAGCCCTTCGACATCGACGAGCTCGCGGCCCGGCTGCGCGCCGTCAGTCGGCGCCGCGACGGGCGGACTTCGACCACCATGACGGCGGCGGGCATGTCCCTGGACACCGCCACGCGCGAGGTCCGGGTCGATGGCCAGCCCGTGAGCCTGTCGGCACGGGAATTCGGCCTGCTGGAATTGCTCATGCGGCGTCCGGGCGTGGCACAGTCGCGCGCGCAGCTGGAGGACCGCCTGCTGGGCTGGGGCGAGGAGGTGGCCAGCAACGCGCTGGAGGTCCACATCCACAACCTGCGCCGCAAGCTGGGCGCGCAGCGGGTGCTCAACATCCGCGGCGTCGGCTATTTCGTGCCCCGTTGATGTCCCGGCGCGCGCACACGTCCATTGCCCGCCGGCTGCTCTGGCGGTTGCTGCCCGCCTGTGTGCTGATCGGCGTCGCGCTGGCCGCTGCCGTGATGGCGCTGGTGGCGCGCCAGACCAGCGAGCTGCTCGACTACCAGCTGGAGCAGGTGGCGCGGGTGCTGATCGACCACGACTTCACGCGCCTGAACGTGCCCCTGGTCGATGACCCGGCCGCCCACCTGGACGTGCAGGTGCTCGACAACCATGGGACCCGCCTGTACCGCTCGGGCAACGAGGTCGACGTGCCCTTTGACAGCCCGCTGGGATTTTCGCGCCAGTTCAGCCGCACCGACCCCGACGAGGATGGCCAGATCGACGAGGTGGTGTTGCGGGTGTTCACCCTGCGCAGCGAATTCCGCACCGTGCAGGTCATGCAGCCCTGGTCGCTGCGCGACGAGCTGGTGCGCGAATCGGGGGTGCGCGTGCTGCTGGCGGCGGTGCTGGCCATGAGCCTGCTGGGCCTGGTGGTGGCGCTGTCGGTGCGCAGCGCGCTGCGGCCGCTGACGCGCCTGCACGACGAGCTGGGCCGGCGCGGCGCGGTGCTCTTGACGCCCATCGTCTGGCCCGATGCGCCGGCCGAACTGCAGCGCCCGCTGACCGCCCTCAACGACCTGCTGGCCCGCCTGCAGGCCAGCCTGGAGGCCCACCGCCACCTGGTGGCCGACGCCGCCCACCAGCTGCGCACGCCCCTGGCCGCCGTGCGCCTGCAGAACGACAACCTGCTGCGCACGCCCGACGGCCCCGAGCGCGAGCGAGCGCAGCAACGCCTGGGCGAAGGCATAGACCGGCTGCAGCGGCTGGTGGCACAACTCCTGGCGCTGGCCCGCATCGAAGGCGGCGGCGCGGCGGCGCGGCCACGCGAGCCGATCGACCTGCGTGGGCTGGTGGCCCAGGCGCTGATGGACGTGGCGCCGCTGGCCGCGCAGCGCGAGGTGGAACTGGTGCTCGACGGTGCCCGGCCGGCCAGCGTGTCGGGCGACGCCACCGGCCTGCGCATGCTGGTGGACAACCTGATCGACAACGCCCTCAAGCACAGCCCGCGTGGCGGCACCGTGTGGCTGAGGCTGTCCACCGAAGGCGGGCAGGTCCGGCTGGTGGTGGCCGACCAGGGGCCGGGCGTGCCGCCGGCCGACCGCGAGCGTGTCCTGCAGCGTTTTGTGCGCCTGCACGCGGGCGAGCAGATCGGCAGCGGCCTGGGCCTGGCCATCGTGGCCGAGGTGGTGCGCCAGCACCAGGGCTCGGTGGCGCTGGGCGACGGCCCCGATGGGCACGGTCTGCAGGTGGTGGTCGGGCTGCCGGCCTGACCGGGGGCGACAATGGGGCATTTCCGCCCCGAGGGACCCACATGAAAACGCTGTTGTTGGCCGGCGCGACCGGCCTGGTGGGCCGCCATGCCCTGCGGCTGGCCCTGGCGGACACGCGTGTCGAGCGGGTGGTCGCGCCCACGCGCCGGCCCTTGCCTCCCCACCCCAAGCTGCTCAACCCCATCGAGGACTTTGCCCACCTGCCGCCCCACGCGCCCTGGTGGAAGGTTGACGGGGTGGTGTGCGCGCTGGGCACCACCATGGCCAAGGCGGGCTCCCGGGCGGCGTTCGAGGCGGTGGATTACGAGATGCCTCTGACGGTGGCGCGGCTGGCTCTGCGCCACGGCGCACAGGCTTTTGCACTCAACTCCGCCCTGGGGGCGAACCCCGATTCGCGGGTGTTCTATTCGCGTGTCAAGGGCGAGCTGGAGCAATCACTGCGGGCCATGAAAAACCCCGGCTACCTCTCGCTGACCTTTGTGCGGCCTGGCCTGATCGGCGGCGAACGTGCCGAAAACCGCCGCGCCGAAAGCCTGACCATCCTGGCCGTGCGGCTGCTGACGCCGTTCCTGCCCCAGCGTTATCGACTGGTGCCGGCCGAACGCATTGCCCACCACCTGGTGGAAGCCGCTCTGGCGGCCACACCGGGTGTGACGGTGCTGGAATCCGAGCAGCTTCAATGACGGGTCGTTGACGGCGTGCCCCGCTTGCCCTGCTGGCGCCAGGCGCGGCGCAGCTGGGTGTCGGACGCAAAACCCGCCAGTGCGGCCGACTGTGTCACGTTGCGCCCGGCGTGCAGGGCCGCTTCGGCCACCGCCAGGCGGATGTCGCGCAGGTATTGCAGCGGCGTGATGCCGGCGTGGGCGGCGAACACCCGGCTCAGGTGGCGCGGCGAGGTGCAGGCCACGGCCGCCATCCCGGGCAGGGTCCAGTCGTTTTGTGGCGCGCTGCTGACCGCATCCTGCACCCGGTGCAGGGCGGCGTGCAGGTGGTTGCGGTGGCGCAGAAAGGGCGAGAGTTCGGGGTCGGCCGGGCCACGCCGCAGCGCCACCACCATGCTTTGCGCCACCTGGGCCGCCACGGCCGGGCCACACACAGCCGCGATGTGGTGCAGGAAGAGGTCGATGCCGGTGGTGACGCCGGCGCTGCTGCTGACGGCGCCGTCGAGCACAAAGACCCGGTTGGCCACCACCTCGCAGCGTGGCGCCACGGCCTGAAGCTCTTCCAGGTGGTGGTGGTGGGTGGTGGCGTGGCGGCCATCGAGCAGGCCGGCATGGGCGGCCAGCACGGCACCGGCGCACACCGTCAGCAGCTGCAGCTGGCCGGCCTGTGGGCGTTGGCCACGCAGCCAGTGCAGCAGCTCGGGCACACCAGGGCCCAGGGGGTCTATGGTGTCGCCTGGCTGGCCCAGCAGCACCAGCCACGACGGTCGGGGCAGGGCGGTGGGCAGGGCTTCGATGCCGCTGATGGTGGCGCCGACAGAACTGGCTGTCTCGGCCAGCGGCCCGACGAAACGCAATTCGAAGGCCTCGGGCTGGCCTTGGGCGCGCAGGCAGCGGTTGGCGATGCGCAGTGCCTCGGCCGGCCCGGCCCAGTCGAGGATCAGGCTGCCCGGCAGCAGCACAAAAAACACCGGGATGGGGGTAGGCGTCACGCCTGCGTCCAGATGAATTCCATCTGCCGCGCGGTGCGCTCGGCCAGCGCCATGCCGGCGAGCCGGGCCACCAGATGCAGACTCATGTCGATGCCGGCGCTGATGCCGCCCGAAGTGACGATGGCGCCCTGGTCGACCCAGCGCACGCCCGTGCGCACCTGCAGTGCGGGGTAGCGTTGACCCAGGTCGTCGGCGTCTTCCCAGTGGGTGGTCACTTGGCCGTGTTGCAGCACCCCGCTGGCCGCCAGCACGAAGGCGCCGGTGCAGACCGAGGCGGTCAGCGTCGCACGCCTGGCGGTGTCGGCCACCCAGGCCAGGGTGTCTTGGCAGGTCAGCACCGCGTCGACCACCCCACCGGGCACCACCAGCACGTCGGTGGCGGGCGCGTCGGCGAAGCCGTGGGTGGGCAGCAGCGTCATGCCGGCGCGGGCGCGCACCGGCTGGCGGTCGCGGGCGACACACAAGACCTCGAAGGGCGGGGGGGCGCCGGGCGCCTCGCGCTGGCGCATGCGGCTGGCGGTGGTGAAGACCTCGTAGGGGCCGGCCAGGTCCAGGGCCTCGACCTCGTCGAAGGCCAGGATCGCCACCCGCAGCGTGTGGGCCGGCGTGGTCACGCCAGGGCCTCGCAGGCCTGTGCCACCGTGGCGATGCGGGCAAAACGGTCCTTGAGCACGGTGGCGGTGCGGCTGCGGATGTCGGCGGCGGGCAGGGGGCGGCCGTCGGGCTGGACCATGTCGAAGGTCAGGGTGGCGTCGGTGACGAAGTCGACCGTGTAGCCGAGGTCGGACGCGTGGCGGGTGGTGGTTTCGCAGCACTGTTCGGTGCGTATGCCGCTGACCACCAGGCGCTGGATGCCCTGCTGGTGCAGCCAGACCTCCAGCCCGGTGCCGACCAGGGCGCTGTGGCGCGACTTGTGGAAGGTGGCGGCGGCCTCAAACGGCGCCAGGCCATCGAGCGGGCACACGGTGCCCGATTCGAGGGCGAAGGCGTTGTCGGGCGTGCGCGGGCCGTCGACGTGAAAGATGCGCACGATGGGCGTGCCGGCGGCCTGGGCGGCGGCGATCAGGGCGTTCTGCGCCGCCAGGTAGGCGGGCAGGTCCTGTTCGCTGAAGTAGGGGCGGCGGCGAAACGATTCCTGGACATCGATCACCAAAAGACAGGTTTTCATGGCAGCAACTCCGGTGTGGGAATGGCTGCATTGTTCCCTGTGGCGAGGGGTTTGTCCGCGCCCCCGGCGGACAAGCACCGATCAAATCAGGACATCAGTCCTGTTCAGGCCACCACCACGGTGGCGCCGTCGCCACGGGCGGCGATGTGGCCGATCTCGTACACCGTCTCGCCCAGCCCGCGCAGGGTGGCGGCGCAGGCGGCGGCTTCGGCCGCGGCGATCACCACCACCATGCCGATGCCGTTGTTGAAGGTGCGGTTCATCTCGATGTCGTCGATGCCGGCGACCTTTTGCAGCCAGGCGAACAGCTCGGTCTGGGGCCAGCTGCCCTTGACCAGGTGGGCGGCCGTGTCTTCGGGCAGCACGCGCGGGATGTTTTCCAGCAGGCCACCGCCGGTGATGTGGGCCAGGGCCTTGATGGGGTGGGCGGCCAAGGCGGCCAGCACGTTCTTCACGTACAGGCGGGTGGGCGCCATGATGGCGTCGCGGAAGGGCTGGCCGTCCAGCGTGGCGGGCAGGTCGGCGCCGGCGCGCTCGATGCACTTGCGCACCAGCGAGAAGCCGTTGGAGTGCACGCCGTGCGAGGCCAGGCCCAGCACCACGTCGCCAGGCTTCACGTCCTGGCCGGTCAGGATCTTGGATTTTTCGACCGCGCCGACGCAGAAGCCCGCCAGATCGTATTCGCCGGCCGGGTACATGCCGGGCATTTCGGCGGTTTCACCGCCGATCAGGGCGCAGCCGCTCAGCTCGCAGCCCTTGGCGATGCCGCCCACCACGGCGGCGGCGGTGTCGACGTCGAGCTTGCCGCAGGCGAAATAGTCGAGGAAGAACAGCGGCTCGGCGCCCTGCACCAGCACGTCGTTGACGCTCATGCCCACCAGGTCGATGCCCACGGTGTCGTGCTTGTTCCACTCGAAGGCCAGCTTGAGCTTGGTGCCCACGCCGTCGGTGCCGCTCACCAGCACCGGTTCCTGGTAGCGCTTGGGCACTTCAAACAGGGCGCCAAAGCCGCCGATGCCGGCCAGCACGCCTTCGCGCATGGTTTTTTTGGCCAGGGGCTTGATGCGTTCGACCAGCGCATCGCCAGCGTCGATGTCCACGCCAGCGTCTTTGTAGGAGAGGGGGGTGTTGCTCATGGAGGGGCCAGGGAAGTGGCAGGAAGGGCGGGGGCGCCGGGGCCGATAAAATTTGTCCGATTTTACGGTCCCACGTTTCACACCATGCAATTTTCCCCCGCCCAACTGCGTGCCGCCACCTGGCTGGGCATGGGATTGCTGGCCTGGCTGCTGCTGGCGGCGCTGTCGCCGGTGCTCATGCCTTTTGTGCTGGCGGCCGTGCTGGCCTATGCCCTGCACCCTTGGGTGGAGCGCATGGCGGCGCGCCGGGTGCCGCGCTGGCTGGGCGCCGGCCTGGCCATCACCTTGCTGATGCTGGTGCTGCTGGCCGTGGCGCTGCTCATCGTGCCGGTGGTCAGCAAGCAGTTGCCGCTGCTGCGCGAGCAGGTGCCGGCCCTGCTGGAGCATGTCAACCAGTGGCTGGCCCCCCTGGCCACGCGTTTCGGCATCGACCTGCAGGTCGACGTCAACCTGGTGCGCGAGACCTTGCGCAAGCTGGTGTCGGGTCACGAGGGCGAACTGATCGACGGCCTGCTGTCTTCGCTGCGCATCGGGGGCAGCGCGCTGCTGGCCCTGATCGGCAACTTCACCCTCATGCCCATCGTCGCCTACTACCTGCTGCTGGACTGGGATGGCCTGGTGCGCCGGCTCAAGGCGCTGGTGCCACCCCGCTGGCAGGCCGCCACCCAGGGTTTCCTGGACGAGACCGATGCCGTGCTGGGCCAGTACCTGCGCGGCCAACTGCTGGTGATGGGCATCCTGGCGGTGTTCTACACCGTGGCGCTGGCCTTGTGTGGCCTCAAGCTGGCCCTGCCCATCGGCGTGTTCACCGGCCTGGCGGTGTTCGTGCCCTACCTGGGTTTTGGCCTGGGGCTGGTGATGGCCCTGCTGGCGGCGCTGCTGCAGTTCCAGAGCCTGGGCGCGGTGGCGATGGTGGGCACGGTCTACGGCATCGGCCAGTTGCTCGAAAGCCTGTACCTCACGCCCCGCCTGCTGGGCGACCGCATCGGCCTGCATCCGATCGCCGTCATCTTCGCGCTGCTGGCCTTCGGCCACCTGCTGGGCTTCGTGGGCGTGCTGATCGCCCTGCCGGCCAGCGCCGTGCTGCTGGTGGCCCTGCGCCGCCTGCAGGCCCTCTACGTGGACAGCCACCTTTACCGGGACCCCTCGTGAAGCAACTGGCCCTGGACATCGGGCTGGCGCCCCTGCCATCCCTGGACAACTTCGCCTCGCACGGCAACGAAGCGGCGCTGGAGCACCTGCACCTGTGGGTGGACAATCCCCTGCGGTCGCCCGTGCCCACCCTGCTGTGGGGCCCGCCGGGCTGCGGCAAGACCCACCTGCTGCAGGCCGTGCGCCTGGCCTTGCAGGGGCAGGGCACGCCCGTGGGCTGGCTGGACGCGAACATGGCCCACCCGCCCGCCTTCGACGACCGCTGGGGCGCCGTGCTGATGGACGACTGCCACCTGTTCACTGCGGCGCAGCAGGCGGCGGCCTTCAACTGGTTCGTCAATGCGCAGACGCCCCACGCCGGCCAGGCGCGCTGGGTGCTGGCCGCGTCCGACCGCCCGCCGGCCGACCTGCAGCTGCGCGAGGACCTGCGCACCCGCCTGGGCTGGGGCCATGTGTTCCAATTGCAGGGCTTGGCCGAGAGCGAGCGCCGCGCCGTGTTGCGCCGCGCCGCCGACGAACGTGGCGTTTTCCTGGGCGACGAAGTCATGGACTTCATGCTCAACCGCTTCTCGCGCGACCTGGGCAGCCTCATGGCCCTGCTCAATGAACTCGACGCCTACGCCCTGCGCACCCAGCGCGCCATCACCATCCCGCTGATCAAAGCGATGCTAGAAAACGAATGAGACTTGCGCTGTTTGACCTGGACCACACGCTGATTCCGATGGACTCGGACCACGCCTGGGGCCAATTCACCGTGGCACAGGGCTGGCGCGATGCCGAGGCCTTTGGGCGCGCCAACGACGCCTTCTACGCCCAGTACAAGGCGGGTACGCTGGACATCCACCAGTACATCCGTTTTGCCACCGAGGTCATCCGCGAGCTGGGCCCCGAGCGGGCCGCCGCTGCCCATGCCGACTTCATGCGCGAGATGGTCTTGCCCCATATCCAGCCGCAGGCACGGCAACTGGTGCGACACCACCAGGCCGCCGGCGACACCGTGATCATCGTCACCGCCACCAACGAGTTCGTGACCCGGCCCATCGCCCAGGCCTTTGGCGTGGACGAGCTGATCGCCATCGAGCTGGAGCGCGACGCGGCCGGCAACCCCACCGGCGCCATCCGCGGCGTGCCCTCGTTCCGCGAAGGCAAGGTCGAGCGGGTGGCCGCCTGGCTGGCCGCGCGCGGCCTGGGCTGGGGCGACGTGGCCCACAGCAGCTTCTACAGCGACTCCATCAACGACCTGGCCATGCTCGAACACGTGCGCGAGCCCGTGGCCACCAACCCCGATGCGCGTCTGCTGGCCATCGCGCAGCAACGCCAGTGGCGCATACTGAACCTCTTCCATGATCAAGAAATTCATTGACAAGCTGCTGGGCAAGTCCAGTCCCGCCGCATCCCGCTTCGGCAAACGTGAGGACGTGCCGGCCTCGGTGCACGGCATCGATCCGTCCCTGGTGGACCAGCGCGCGCTCGACGTGGTGGAGACGCTGCAGCGTGCCGGCTACCAGGCCTACATCGTGGGCGGCGCCGTGCGCGACCTGCTGCTGGGCCTCAAGCCCAAGGACTTCGATGTGGCCACCGACGCCACGCCCGAGCAGGTCAAGGGCCTGTTCCGGCGCGCCTTCATCATCGGCCGGCGCTTTCGCATCGTGCACGTGGTGTTTGGACGTGGCCGTCAGGATCGGGGCCTGAGCGAGGTGATCGAGGTCTCGACCTTCCGCGCCCACCTGGACAGCGCCGACGCCGAGCAGGTCAGCGGCAACGAGCGCACCAGCAAAAGCGCCCTGGCCGGCATGACCCACGCGGTCGATGCCAGCGGGCGCGTGCTGCGCGACAACGTCTGGGGTCCGATCGAGCACGACGCCGCGCGCCGCGACTTCAGCATCAACGCCATGTACTACGACCCGCAGACGCAGACGGTCGTGGACTTCCACCACGGCATCCGCGATGCGAAGAAGCGCGTGCTGCGCATGATCGGCGACCCGGCCACGCGCTACCGCGAAGACCCGGTGCGCATCATCCGTGCGGTGCGTTTCGGCGCCAAGCTCTCGGCCCTGGGCTTCAAGTTCGACGCCAAGACGCGCGAGCCGCTGCAGGCCTCGCGCAGCCTGCTGGCCGACGTGCCGCAGAGCCGCCTGTTCGACGAGATGCTCAAGCTGCTGCAGACCGGCCACGCCCTGGCCAGCGTGGAGCAGCTCAAGTCCACGGGCCTGGCCACCGGCATCTACCCGCTCTTGGACGTGGTGGTGCAGCGCGCCGACGAGGCCTTCGTGAAGCTGGCCCTGCAGGACACCGACCGCCGCGTCGGCGAGAACAAGCCGGTGGCGCCCAGCTTCTTGCTGGCCTGTGTGTTGTGGGCCGACGTGCGCAGCGGCTGGGACAAGCGCCAGGCCAACGGCGAGCAGTCGTTCGCGGCCTTGCAGGACGCGGTGGACGACGCCTTCAACGCCCGCATCGGCGACGTATCGGGCCGTGGCAAGCTGGGCGCCGACATGCGCGAGATCTGGATGATGCAGCCCCGTTTCGACCGCCGCACCGGCGCCTCGGTGTTCACGCTGGTCGAGCAGCCGCGCTTCCGCGCCGGTTTCGATTTCCTGCGCCTGCGGGCGCAGACGGGCGAGGTGGATGAGGAACTGGCCCACTGGTGGGAAACCTTCAGCACAGCCAGTGACGCTGTGCGCCGCGACATGGTGGACGCCGTTCGTGTGGAGCAGCAGAAGCAGAAGGGGGGCGCCAAGCCCACGCGCGTGCGCCGCGTGCCGGTCGCCGCACCGGTCGAGCAGGACCCGCGTTTCCGCGAAGTCGACGGCGGCAGCGAGGACGAGCCCATGGACACCCCCGAGGCGACTGGCGAAGGGGCGCCCGCACGCAAGCGCCGCCGCCGCCGGCGCAAACCCGGTGGTGGCGACGGCGCGGGTGCCCCGGCACCACAAGGCGGCAACGACTGAACCATGGTGGCCGGGGCCGTTTCGGCGTTCGTGGCCCTGGGGGCAAACCTGGGCGACGCCGTGGCCACCGTGCGCCAGGCCATCGCGGCGCTGGACGGGCTGCCGCAGACCACGCTGGTGCGCGCCTCCGGCCTGTACCGCAGCGCCCCCTGGGAGGCCAGCGGCCCCGATTTCATCAACGCCGTGGCGGAAGTCAGCACCGCCCTGGACGCGCACGCGCTGTTGGCCGCCCTGCATGGACTGGAACAGGCGGCCGGGCGCGAGCGGCCCTACCTCAACGCGCCACGCACGCTGGACCTGGACCTGCTGCTGTACGGCGATGAACAGATCGCTACCCCCCGCCTGACCGTGCCCCATCCCCGCATGTGGGAGCGGGCTTTCGTTCTCAGGCCGCTGGCCGAGATCGCGCCCGGTCAGGTTGGCGCAGCGGCCCTCGCCGCCGTGGCTGCACAGGACGCGAGGCCGCTGTGAGCCGAGCCGGCCGCCATCTGCTCGGGTGGGTGTGCTGGCTGCTGTGTGTGTGGGGGTTGTGGGGTTGCGCGACCACACCGGCGCCCCGGGGCGAAGTGCGCGCCGCGCCGGCCACGCCCGCCGAGCTGGGGCAGTCGGACGTGAACCGCATGGCCACGCTGGGCATGCGGGCCAACCTGGACAGCCTGGTGTCCCTGGCCGACAAGCTCTACCGCCGCAACCCCCGTGAATGGCGCAAGGGCGGGGCGGCCAGCCGCGAGGAAGCCCTGGAGCGACTGCGGGTGGCGGTTGATCAGCGCCAGCTGTGGCCGTCGCTGCTGGGCCGCCGCGACGTTGCCGCGCTGGCCCTGGCCTTGTCGCCCGAGTTCACCGGCGACCGCGTGGCGGCCTTCATCGCGGCCAGCGCAGACATGCTGATCGCCGCCCACGGCGGCAAGACCGAGTTCTTCCTGATCGATAGCCTGGACGCCCAGAGCCTCTACAACGCGGCGCGCAATATCGAGATCGCCGTCTGGATGCTGGGCCAGCGCCGCGACGCGGCAGGGCAGCCGCTGCTGCTGGCCGACGAGATCGGCCCCCAGGGGCGCAACCTGAGTTTCGAGCGCGAGTTCGGCAAGGTCGTGGGCCGGCTGGACCTGCTGGCCGTGGTGACGGCCGAGAAATACCGCCGCGCCGTGGTGAGCTATGTGCAGAACCTGCTCGGAGGCAGCTTGCTGCAGTTCCTTCCGGTCAAGGCCGTCGCGCAGTGAGCGCGGGCGTCAGGGCGCGAGGCGCTCGCGTCGCCAGCCGCCGTCGCCCTGCAAGGTGTAGCGCAGCCGGTCGTGCAGGCGGCTCTTGCGGCCTTGCCAGAACTGCCACTGTTCGGGTTTGAGCCGGTAGCCGCCCCAATGGGGCGGGCGGGGCGGGTTGAGCAGGAACTTGGCGCCGAACCTGGCCGCGTTGGCCACCAGCACGCCTCGGCCGTCGATCACCTCGCTCTGTGGGCTGGCCCAGGCGCCGATGCGGCTGTCCAGCGGCCGACTGTGGAAGTAGGCATCGCTGTCGGCGTCGCTGACCTTCTCCACCACCCCTTCGATGCGCACGACACGCTCCAGCTCCACCCAGTGGAACTGCAGGGCGGCGAACGGGTTGCCGGCCAGCTCGCGCCCCTTGCGGCTCTCGTAGTTGGTGTACCAGACCAGGCCCCGTTCGTCGTAGCCCTTGATCAGCACCACGCGGGTGCTGGGGCGCAGGTCGCTGCCCACCGTGGCCAGGGTCATGGCATTGGGTTCGGGCACTTTCGCCTCGATGGCCTGTTGCAGCCACAGGTCGAACTGCTTGAGCGGGTCGGCGTGTGATTCGGTTTCGCTGAGTTCGGCTTTTTCGTAGCTCTTGCGCAGGTCGGCGATGTTCATGTGGGGTGTGGGATGGACGGTGTGTCGTGGGCGAGGGCCACCACCCGCTCCAGCTCGGCGTCATGTATGCCGATGGCGCGCAGGTGTTCGCAGGTCAGGCGGGCGTATTCCAGGGTGCTGCCGTAGCGTCCGCGCGAATGGGCGAATATCTCTCGCAGGCGGGCGTCGCTGAGGCGTCCCGTGAAGTTGGGGCTGTGGCGGGACAGGGTGAAGGACAGGGCCTTGACCGTGCCCTGTGGTGTCTGGCAGGGCAGCCACTTGGGGTCGTAGACCGGGTTGGGCATTTCGCGGTGCCAGAGCTGGGGCAGCATGGCTGGCACCTGGTCGGCCTTCACCCGCAGTGCCATGCCCCGGCAGCTGCCGCCGTTGATCAGGGCCAGCACCAGGCCCGGTCGCTCGGGGGTGCCCCGGTTGACGCGGCTCCACATCTGCAACGCGCGGTGGTGGCCCAGGACGCGGGCCGGGCGCTTTTCCGCGACCTCGAACTCGGTTTTCCAGATCAGCGAGCCGTAGGCGAACAGCCAGAGGTCGTCGCCCTGCGCGCGCCAGCTGTCCAGCGTGTGTTGCAGCATGGTGGCGGCGCAGCGGACGGTGGTCATGGGGTGGCAACTAAAATGGCGGGCTGATCTTTCAAGCATACCCCCGAGCGCATGTCCACACGATTCAATCCCGACCGACTTGATCTGCGCATGCTGGCGCAGTCGGGCGAGCCGCTGCAGGGCGACGACGCGCTGGCCTTGTTCCCGCGCCTGGCGGCCGAAGCCGGCGATGCCACGCAGCGCCTGGTGCGCTGGGTGGCCCGTGCCGAATGGCGGCGCCCGGTGCCCGTGCCGGGCGCGGCCACGCTGGAGGCCCCGGTGTTGTGGCTGCATCTGCAGGCGGCCACGTCGCTGCCCCTGACCTGCCAGCGCTGCCTGGCGCCGGTGGACGAGGCGCTGGACATCGACCGCTGGTTCCGCTTCGTGGCCGACGAGGCCACCGCCGACAACGAGGACGAGGACAGCGAGGAGGACGTGCTGGTGTTTCAGCCGGCCTTCCAGCTGCGCGAACTGATCGAGGACGAACTGATCATGGCCCAGCCCCTGGTGCCCATGCACGGGGTCTGCCCGACGGCCCTGCCGACCTCCGCCGGGCCGGTCATCGAGGACGCGCCAGCCCGGCCGAATCCCTTTGCCGTGCTGCAGCAAATCAAGAAGGGTTGAGCCCGAACTGGGCAGATGCTTCGGATAAGGCTATAATGCGGAGTTCGGCGCCGGCCACGGCTAGAGTGGGTTGAGCGCATTCCACTCAGTTTCATTTTTTTCAGGAGCCCACCATGGCCGTTCAGCAAAACAAGAAATCGCCTTCCAAGCGCGGCATGCACCGCTCGCACAACGCCCTGACCACCCCGGGCACGGCTGTTGAGCCGACCACCGGTGAAGTCCATCTGCGTCACCACATCAGCCCCAACGGTTTCTACCGCGGTCGCCAGGTGCTGAAGAACAAGTCCGAGGCCTGATCGCGCTTTCCGCGCGGATCGGCCAACCCGGCTTCACTTCCAGCCCCAATCAAGGCCCGGCGCTACGCCAACAGTAGCTTCGGGCCTTTTTGTTTGCACGCATGATCACCCTTGCCGTTGACTGCATGGGCGGCGACCATGGTCCCGCCATCACCTTGCCGGCCTGCCGGCGCCTGCTGGAGCAGCACGCCGACGTGCACCTGCTGCTGGTGGGTCTGCCCGAGGCATTGAGCGGCTTCCGGCACGAGCGCGCCACCCTGGTGCCGGCCAGCGAGGTCGTGGCCATGGACGATCCGGTGGAGGTTGCCCTGCGCCGCAAGAAGGATTCGTCCATGCGGGTGGCGATCCAGCAGGTCAAGGACGGCGCGGCGCAAGCGGCCATATCGGCCGGTAACACGGGTGCTTTGATGGCGATCGCACGCTATCTGCTCAAAACGCTTGATGGCATCGACCGCCCGGCCATCGCCTATCCCATGCCCAACGCCCGTGGCGACGCCACCACCGTGCTGGACCTGGGGGCCAATGTCGACTGCACCGAGCAGCACCTGCTCGAATTCGCGGTCATGGGCTCGGCGCTCGATTCCGTGCTCAAGAACAAGCCACAACCCAGCGTGGGTCTGCTCAACATCGGTTCCGAGGCCATCAAGGGCAACGAGGTCATCAAGAAGGCGGGCGAGCTGCTGCGCAGCGCCGGCGAGGCGGGCGACCTCAACTTCATCGGCAACGTCGAGGGCAACGACATCTTCAAGGGCACGGCGGATATCGTGGTCTGTGACGGTTTTGTTGGCAATGTCGCCCTCAAGACCAGCGAAGGCCTAGCGTCGATGATCGCCGAATTTTTGCGGCAAGAGTTTTCGCGCAACATATTCACCAAAATCGCGGCAGTTGTCGCCTATCCGGTGCTATCTGCCTTTAAAAAGCGCGTGGACTACCGGCGCTACAACGGCGCGGCCTTGTTGGGTTTGCGTGGGCTGGTGTTCAAGAGCCACGGCTCGGCCGACCCGTTCGCCTTTGAGCAGGCACTGATCCGGGCGTATGATGCGGCCCGAAACCACTTGCTGGACCGTGTGCAGGCCCGCATTGCGCACGCCGCGCCCCTGTTGACCGGCGCCAACGCCGTGCCGGCCTCGGCGGCCGCCCCAGAGTAAATGACCGTTTATTCCCGCATCACCGGTACCGGCAGCTATTTGCCGCCGCGCCGTGTCACCAACGCCGACCTGGCGGCCGAGCTGGCCGAACGGGGCCTGGAAACGTCCGACGAATGGATCGTGGAGCGCACCGGCATCCGGGCGCGCCACTTTGCCGCGCCCGATGTGTGCAGCAGCGACCTCGGTGCCGAGGCCGCCCGCCGCGCCATCGCGGCCGCCGGTCTGCAGCCGCAGGACATCGACCTGATCATCGTCGCCACGTCCACGCCGGACATGGTGTTCCCCTCCACCGCGGCCATCCTGCAGCACAAGCTGGGCATTGCCGGCTGCCCGGTGTTCGACGTGCAGGCCGTGTGCAGCGGCTTTGTCTATGCGCTGACCGTGGCCGATGCCATGATCCGCACGGGCACCGCCAGCAAGGCGCTGGTGATCGGTGCGGAGGTGTTCAGCCGCATCCTGGATTTCAATGACCGCACCACCTGCGTGCTGTTTGGCGATGGCGCTGGCGCCGTGGTGCTGGAGGCCAGCGACACGCCGGGTATCCTGGCCACCGACCTGCACGCCGATGGCAAGCACGTGGGTATCCTGTGTGTGCCGGGCACGGTCTCGGGCGGCCAGGTGCTGGGCGATCCCACCCTCAAGATGGACGGTCAAGCGGTGTTCAAGCTGGCCGTCGGCGTGCTCGAAGACGCGGCCCGTGCCACGCTGGCCAAGGCGGGCCTGAAGGACACCGACATCGACTGGCTGATTCCGCACCAGGCCAACATCCGCATCATGACGAGCACCGCGCGCAAGCTCAAGCTCTCCATGGACAAGGTGGTGGTCACGGTGGACCAGCACGGCAACACCTCGGCGGCCTCCATCCCGCTGGCGCTGGATCACGCGGTGCGTGCCGGCCAGGTCCAGAAGGGGCAGACCCTCATGCTCGAAGGCGTGGGCGGCGGCTTCACCTGGGGCGCTGTGCTGCTCACCTATTGATTCCTCATTCAATATCCCTGCGCGGACCCCGGTCCGCCAAAGGCCATTGCCATGAAACCCTTTGCTTTTGTTTTTCCCGGTCAGGGCTCGCAGTCGGTGGGCATGCTGGACGCCTGGGGCGACCACCCCGTGGTGCGGGACACCCTGCAGGAAGCCTCTGACGCCCTGGGCGAGGACGTCGGCCACCTGATCCAGGAAGGCCCCAAGGAGGCCCTGGCGCTGACCACCAACACCCAGCCGGTGATGCTGGTGGCGGCGGTGGCTGCCTGGCGTGTCTGGCGTGCCGATGGCGGCGCGCTGCCCGCCGCTGTGGCCGGCCACTCGCTGGGCGAGTACTCTGCGCTGGTCGCCTCGGGTGTGCTGACGCTGGCCCAGGCCGCGCCGCTGGTGCGTTTTCGCGCCGCCGCCATGCAGGAGGCGGTGCCGGTGGGCACCGGCGCCATGGCCGCCATTCTGGGCATGGACGCTGCCAAGGTCATCGCCGGCTGCGCCGAGGCGCAGGCCACGTTCGGCCCCGGCAGCGCGGAGGTGGTGGAGGCGGTCAATTTCAATGACGCCGCCCAGACCGTGATCGCCGGCAGCAAGGCCGCGGTCGAAAAAGCCTGCGAGGTGCTCAAGGCCAACGGGGCCAAGCGTGCGCTGCCGCTGCCGGTGTCCGCGCCTTTCCACTCCAGTCTGATGAAGCCGGCGGCCGACAAGCTGAAGGCCAAGCTGGCCGACACGGCCCTTGCCGCTCCGCAAATCCCGCTGGTCAACAACATCGACGTGGCGGTGGAAACCGACGCCGACCGCATCCGCGACGCGCTCTACCGCCAGGCCTTCGGGCCGGTGCGCTGGGTCGAGTGTGTCCAGGCCATCCAGGGCCGTGGCATCACCACCCTGGTGGAGTGTGGCCCGGGCAAGGTGCTGGCCGGCATGACCAAGCGCATCAACGCCGAGCTGACCGGCGCCGCGTTGTTTGACCCGGCCACGCTGGCCGAAGTGAAGGGATTGCTCGCATGAGTGAAGTCAAATTCGAAGGCCAGGTGGCCCTGGTCACGGGTGCCTCGCGTGGCATTGGCGCGGCGATCGCGCTGGAACTGGCCGCGCGTGGCCTCAAGGTCATCGGCACCGCCACCAGCGACGAAGGCGCGGCCCGCATCAGCGCCGCCCTGGCGGCCCATGCCGGCTGCCGTGGCGCCACGCTGGACGTGAACGACGCCGCCGCCGGCGAAGCACTGGTGGACGCCATCGTGAAGGAACATGGCGCCCTGCACGTGCTGGTCAACAACGCCGGCATCACCCGCGACATGCTGGCCATGCGCTTGAAGGACGACGACTGGGACGCGGTGCTGGACACCAACCTCAAGGCCGTGTTCCGCATGAGCCGCGCCGTCATCCGCCCGATGATGAAGCAGCGGTATGGCCGCATCATCGGCATCACCAGCGTGGTGGGCGCCTCGGGCAACCCGGGTCAGGCCAACTACGCGGCCGCCAAGGCCGGCGTGGCCGGCATGACGCGTGCCCTGGCGCGCGAGCTGGGCAGCCGCAATATCACCGTCAACTGCGTGGCGCCGGGCTTCATCGAGACCGACATGACCGCCAGCCTGGCCGAAGAGCAGCAAAAGGCGCTGCTGGGCCAGATTCCGCTGGGCCACCTGGGCAAGCCGGCCGACATCGCCCACGCGGTGTCTTTCCTGGCGTCGCCCCAGGCGGCCTACATCACCGGCCAGGAGCTGCACGTCAACGGCGGCATGTTCATGGCCTGACCCTGTTCTCAACGTCGTTTGAACCCGCCCGGCGGGCCGGTCGGGGTTGCCTTTTAGATGTGCAACCCTAGCCCGGCTAAAATGGCGGCCTTCATTCCAACCACCCTTTGAGGGACATATGAGCGATATCGAAGCACGCGTGAAGAAAATCATTGCCGAACAACTCGGCGTGGAGGAAAGCCAGGTCACCAACGAAAAAGCCTTCGTGGCCGATCTGGGTGCAGACTCGCTCGACACCGTGGAACTGGTGATGGCCCTGGAAGACGAGTTCGGCATCGAGATCCCCGACGAAGACGCCGAGAAGATCACCACGGTGCAAAACGCCATCGACTACGCAGTCGGCCACCAGAAGGCTTGATTTGGCATGACCAGACGCCGTGTTGTCGTGACCGGTCTGGGCTGCGTCAGTCCCGTGGGCAACACGGTGGACGAGGCCTGGGCCAATTTGCTCGCCGGTCGCTCCGGCATTGACCTGGTCACCAAATTCGATGCCTCCAGCTTCGCCTGCAAGATCGCGGGCGAGGTGAAGAATTTCCCGCTCGAGTCCTATATGGGGACCAAAGAGGCGCGGACCATGGACACCTTCATCCACTACGGCGTTGCCGCCGCGGCCCAGGCCGTGGCCGACGCCGGGTTGAAGGTCGGTGAGGCGCTCGAGGCCGATGTGGCCGAGCGCATCGGCTGTGTGATCGGCTCGGGCATCGGCGGTCTGCCGCTGATCGAGGAGACCCACGCCGAACTCACCAACCGCGGACCACGGCGCATCTCGCCGTTTTTTGTGCCGGCCTCCATCTCCAACATGATCGCCGGCCACGTGTCGATGCGTTTTGGCTTCAAAGGCCCCAACCTCGCCATCGTGACCGCCTGCACCACCGGCCTGCACTGCATCGGTGAGGCCGGGCGCCTGATCGAGTACGGCGACGCCGACGTGGTGGTCGCGGGCGGCTCCGAAGCCACCGTGTCACCGCTGGGCCTGGGCGGTTTTGCCGCCATGCGCGCACTGTCCACCCGCAACGACGACCCGGCCACCGCGTCCCGCCCCTGGGACAAGGACCGCGACGGCTTCGTGCTGGGCGAGGGCGCGGGCGTGCTGGTGCTCGAAGAGTACGAACACGCCAAGGCGCGCGGCGCCAAGATCTACGCCGAACTGGCGGGTTTTGGCATGAGCGCCGACGCCGGCCACATGACCGCGCCCAGCATGGACGGCCCCCGCCGCGCCATGGTGCTGGCGCTGCGCAACGCCGGCATCAACGCCGACCAGATCGACTACCTGAACGCGCACGGCACGTCCACCCCGCTGGGCGACGTGAACGAGACCAACGCGATCAAGGCCGCCCTGGGCGACCACGCCAGGAAGACGGTGGTCAACTCGACCAAGTCCATGACCGGCCACCTGCTGGGTGGTGCCGGTGGCATCGAGTCGGTGTTCACCGTGCTGGCGCTGCACCACCAGAAAAGCCCGCCGACCATCAACATCTTCAACCAGGACCCGGAGTGCGACCTGGACTACTGCGCCAACACCGCGCGGGACCTGAAGATCGATGTGGCCATGAAGAACAACTTCGGCTTCGGTGGCACCAACGGCACGCTGATCTTCAAGCGCGCCTGAGCCGTCTCCGCCAACGAGTTCGGGCATGACCCGCTACCACGCCCCGTCGGTGTCCTATCCGGCGGGGCGTGGTCGTTTGGAGTCCTGGGGGCTGGGCGTGCTGTGCGGGCTGGCCTGGCTGCTGCTGGCCGTGGCGGCGGGGCAGGGCGCCCAGCCCTGGCGGCACCCGCAGGCCGCGTGGTCCCTGGGCCTGGGCGCGGGTCTGTGTGTCTCGGCGGCCGGAATGGTCTGGTGGCGCCTGCGCGCCGTACCGACCGGCTGGCTGTGCTGGCGCCAGGGCGGCTGGAGCTGGCACGCCCGCCTGGACGCGGCGCCGCGGGATGTGGCCCGGGTCGACCTGGTCTGTGACGTGCAGCAGGCGCTGCTCGTGCGTGTGCGGGCCGCGGGCGATGTGCCGCGCTGGCTGTGGCTGGAGCGTTCGCGCGACCCCCTGCGCTGGGACGACCTGCGGCGCGCGGTCTGGGCGGCCCGGCGCTGAGCCGGCCACCCCGTCGGGCCATGGGGTGGCCATGGGGTATATTTCGCGGCCACCACAGACACCATGAACCCCGACGACCACAACGCGCCACCCGCGCCCGACAGCGACGCCTTGCTGGTGCAGCGCACGCTGGCGGGCGAACAGAAGGCCTTCGAGATGCTGGTCATCAAGTACCAGCGGCGGGTGGAGCGGCTGATCGGCCGCATGGTGCGCGATGTCGACCTGGTGCCCGACATCGCCCAGGAAACCTTCATCCGCGCCTACCGGGCGCTGGCCCAGTTCCGGGGCGACGCCCAGTTCTACACCTGGCTCTATCGGATCGCGGTCAACACCGCCAAGAAGCAGTTGCTGGAGCTCAAGCGCGACCCGGTGATCGTGATGTCGGCGATGAAATCGTCCGACGACGATGAAACTTCTTCGGCCGATCCGGAACCAAATCAGCAAATCTCTGACGCGGAGACCCCCGAGGCACTGCTGGCCAGCAAGGAAATCGCGGCGGCCGTGAACGCCGCCATGGAAGCCTTGCCGGTCGAGTTGTGCCAGGCCATCACGCTGAGGGAGATCGACGGCCTGAGCTACGAGGAGATCGCCCAGGCCCTCGGCTGCCCGATCGGCACCGTGCGCTCGCGGATTTTCCGTGCCCGCGAAGCGATTTCGGCCCGTATCAAGCCCATGCTGGAAAACCAGTCGGGCAAACGCTGGTGAAACACCCGCCTCGACGATGACACCCTAGTGAGTTGACCATGAACCGCCCAACGCCCATTTCCACCGACCAAGCCGACACGCAGACCCCGTCGGCCGGCGAGGCCTTGTCTGCCTTGGCCGACGGCGAGCTGACGGCGGCGGAACTCGCGGCGCTGTGGCAGGGCGAGGATGCCGAGCAGATGGCCACCTGGGGCCGATACCAGCTGATTGGGGAGGCCTTGCGCGCCGGCGCGGCCTTGCCGGCCGATGCCGGCCGCGTGGCGACCGTGATGCAGCGCTTGCGCACCGACAGCCCGCAGGTCCAGCCCGAGCGCGTGTTGCCCGTGGCCGTGCAGGACCCGTTGCGGCAGGCGCAGTCGCACCACGCCGCCAACGACGAGGTTTTTCGGTGGAAGATGCTGGCCGGTTTTGCCGCCGTGGCGGCCGCGGCGGCGGTGATCTGGAACGTCACGCTGGTGGCGCCCGGCGCAGCCGGTCCACAACTGGCCCAGGCCCCATCGGCGCCCGCGCCGGCCACCACGCTGGCGGCCGCCGACAGCGGCCAGCCGCCGCCGGTGCTGGTGCCCGGGCAGCAGGGGCCCATCCTGCGCGATCCGCGCCTGGAGGAGCTGATGGCCGCCCACCGCCAGGCCGGGGGCATGTCCGCGCTGCAGATGCCCGCGGGCTTCTTGCGCAACGCCACCTTTGAATTGCCGGGTGGCGAACGATGAAACGGCGGGCCTTGCGGATGTGGACACAACAGGCGTTCGGTGGCTGGCGCCCCTGGGCGCTGGCCGTGTGCGCGTTGATGGCGCTCGACCCCGGGTGGGCCCAGACCACCGCGCCCGCGGGCACCACGGCGGCACCGGCGCAAAGCCTCAACCAATGGCTGGACCGGCTGCAGGACGCGTCGCGTCGCCGCGCCTACATTGGTACGTTCGTGGTGTCGGCCGGGTCGGCCATGGCAGCCTCCAAGATCTGGCATGTGTGTGACGGCACCCAGCAGATGGAGCGCATCGACTCGCTCACGGGCACGGCACGCACCACCTTGCGCCGCAACGACGAGGTGTTGACCTTCGTGCCCGAGTCGCGCGTGGCCTGGGCCGAGAAGCGCGACGCGCTGCGCCCCTTCCCGGACCAGATCAAGACGCCGGGCAACGCCATCGAGGAGTACTACAGCGTGCGCCTGCTGGGCGTGGACCGGGTGGCGGGCGTTGACGCCGATGTGCTGCAGATCCTGCCACGCGACACGCTGCGTTTCGGCTACCGGGTGTGGTCGGAAAAACAGACCGGCCTCGCGGTGAAGATGCAGACCCTGGACGGCCAGGGCCAGGTGATCGAGCAGATGGCGTTCTCCGAACTGCAGCTGGACGCGCCGGTGAAGATGGAGACCCTGAGCCGCCAGATGGCCAAGACCGAGGGCTACAAGATCCTGCGGCCACGCCTGAACAAGACCACGGCCGATGCCCAGGGCTGGCGCCTGCGGCAGGAGGTGCCGGGCTTCCTGGGCATGGCCGCCCACACCCGAGGCGACCCGGCGGCCCCCGCAGGCAGCCTGCCCATGCAATGGGTGTTCTCTGACGGGCTGAGCTCCGTGTCGCTGTTTGTCGAGCCTTTCGATGCCCAGCGCCACCGGCAAGAGGGCCATTCGGTCATGGGCGCCACGCACACCCTGACCCGCCGCGTGGGTGAACACTGGCTGACGGCCATGGGTGAAGTGCCGCCGGCGACCTTGCGCCAGTTTGCGCAGTCGCTGGAACGTCTGCGCTGAAGTTGGATCACAGCCCACGGGTGCCTTGACATCCGGGCGCCGACCACCATTTTCCGGTCGTGCTGGATCTCACTTTTGTTTTTCACAGGACACACATGCAAGCCAAGTCGACAATTTCCTGGGGCCGGCGCGCAGCGGCGCTCGTTGCCGTGTCGGGTCTTTCCATCGCCGCCACCGTGGCGGTGATGCCGCTCAAGCCGGTGGCGGCGCAAGGTGCGCCGACAGCGGCGCCGGTGGTTCGGGGCCTGCCCGACTTCACCGAACTGGTGGATCTGGTGGGGCCGTCCGTGGTCAACATCCGAACGGTGGAGAGGGTGCGCCAGGGCGCCCGCTCCGGCAGTCCTCAAGAAGAGCAGATGCTCGAATTCTTCCGCCGCTTCGGCATCCCGGTGCCGCCGGGCGCCACGCCGCGCGGCCCGCGCGCCGAACGCGATGGCGACGAGGCCGAACGCCCGCGTGGCGTCGGCTCCGGCTTCGCTCTCACCACCGACGGCTTCATCATGACCAATGCCCATGTGGTGGATGGTGCCGACGAGGTGGTGGTGACGCTGTCTGACAAGCGCGAATACAAGGCCCGCATCGTGGGCGCCGACAAGCGCAGCGACGTGGCGGTGGTCAAGATCGAAGCCTCGGGCCTGCACGCGGTCAAGGTGGGCGACGTGAACCGCCTGCGCGTGGGCGAATGGGTCATGGCCATCGGCTCGCCCTTTGGCCTGGAGAACACCGTGACCGCCGGCATCGTCAGCGCCAAGCAGCGCGACACCGGCGACTACCTGCCCTTCATCCAGACCGACGTCGCCATCAACCCGGGCAACTCGGGTGGCCCGCTGATCAACATGCGTGGCGAGGTGGTGGGCATCAACAGCCAGATCTATTCGCGCTCGGGCGGTTTCCAGGGCATTTCCTTCGCCATCCCCATCGACGAGGCGGTCCGTGTGTCGGAGCAGTTGCGCTCGACCGGGCGCGTCACGCGCGGGCGCATTGGCGTGGCGATCGACCAGGTCAGCAAGGACGTGGCCGAGTCCATCGGCCTGAGCAAGGCCGAAGGGGCGTTGGTGCGCAGCGTGGAGGCCGACTCGCCCGCCGCCAAGGCCGGTGTCGAGCCTGGCGACATCATCGTGCGCTTCGATGGCAAGCCGATCGAGAAATCGGTCGACCTGCCGCGCCTGGTGGGCAACACCAAGCCCGGCAACCGCAGCACCCTCACCGTGTTCCGCCGTGGCAGCACCAAGGACCTGAGCGTGACGGTGGCCGAGATCGAGCCCGAGCGCGTGGCCCAGCGCAGCGAGCCCAAGGACACCCGTCAGCCCGCGACGGCATCGGTCAAGACCCTGGGTCTGAGCCTGAGCGAGCTCAGCGACGAGATCCGCAGCGAACTCAATGTGCGCGGTGGCGTGCGCGTCGAGGCGGCCGAGGGCGCCGCCGCCCGTGCCGGCTTGCGCGAGGGCGACGTGATCACCGCCGTGGCCAACACCGAGGTGCGTGGTCTGAAGGAGTTCGAGGCCGCCGTGGCCAAGGCCGACAAGGCCCGCCCCATCAACGTGTTGTTTCGCCGTGGCGATTCGGCCAATTTTGTCCTGATCCGGCCGACCACCCGCTGAATGCGACAGCCGTGCGAATGGCCCCGCAATCCGGTGGGCCATTGGCCGGGCCGGTGGGGTTATTGTGTCTGTCCGACCGCCACCTGGTGCCGACCTCAAGTGGGTGAGCAGTCACCCACTTTTTTCAGCTGTGACCTGAGCCAGTAAAATCGGGGCTTGTTGGTGGGGATTGCCGCCAAAGAGCGCATGCACTGTTCGCCATGCGAAAGGGTCAAGTCTTATTCACAGGCTGATCCTTGCGGAGGTGGATAGGCTTGTGACTATCTTGTGGATAAAATCCTGTTGCAGTGCGGCAACAGCCCCTGGCCCCGGTTTTGCGGGGTTGGCGCCCCCCACTTTTTGCCTAAAATGAAGCCCCAACTATCGCAGTTGCCATTGATTGTTGGTTCGGGGCGCGTCAATTGTTGACGCGCCCCTTTTTCATGACCGCGGCCCGCGTGCCGCGTCATGGCCTCACCGGCGTTTGCGCCTTTGCTTGAGCCTTTTCTTGTGATGAATCACATCAGGAATTTTTCCATCATTGCCCACATCGACCACGGCAAGTCCACGCTGGCCGATCGCATCATTTCGCGCTGTGGCGGCCTGTCCGACCGCGAGATGAGCGAGCAGGTGCTCGACTCGATGGACATCGAAAAAGAGCGCGGCATCACCATCAAGGCCCAGACCGCAGCCCTCAAGTACAAGGCGCGTGACGGGCAGGTCTACAACCTCAACCTGATCGACACACCGGGCCACGTGGACTTCTCCTACGAGGTGAGCCGCTCGCTGTCGGCCTGCGAGGGCGCGCTGCTGGTGGTGGATGCCAGCCAGGGTGTGGAGGCGCAGACCGTGGCCAACTGCTACACCGCGCTCGACCTGGGCGTGGAAGTGGTGCCGGTGCTCAACAAGATGGACCTGCCCAACTCCGATCCGGACAATGCCAAGGCCGAAATCGAGGACGTGATCGGCATCGACGCCACCGACGCCATCCCCTGCTCGGCCAAGACCGGCATGGGCGTGGAAGACATCCTGGAAGCCGTGGTGGCGCGTATCCCCGCGCCCAAGGGCACGGCGGAGGCCCCGCTGCGCGCCATGATCGTGGACAGCTGGTACGACGCCTACGTGGGCGTGGTCATGCTGGTGCGCGTGGTCGATGGCCGCCTGCAAAAGGGCGAGCGTTTCAAGATGATGGCCACCAACACCGTCTACAACGCCGACAACCTGGGCGTGTTCACGCCGGCCAACGAGCCACGGCCCTCGCTGGAAGCGGGCGAGGTCGGCTACATCATCGCCGGCATCAAGGAACTGCAGGCCGCCAAGGTGGGCGACACCATCACGCTGGAAAAAAAGCTGCCCAACAACCTGGGCCCCGCCACCGAGGCCCTGCCGGGCTTCAAGGAAGTGCAGCCACAGGTGTTTGCCGGCCTCTACCCGACCGAGGCCAGCGAATACGATGCCCTGCGAGACGCGCTGGAAAAACTCAAGCTCAACGACGCCGCGCTGCACTACGAACCCGAGGTGTCGCAGGCGCTGGGCTTTGGCTTCCGCTGCGGTTTCCTGGGCCTGCTGCACATGGAGATCGTGCAGGAACGCCTGGAGCGCGAGTTCGACCAGGACCTCATCACCACCGCGCCCAGCGTGGTCTACCAGGTGGTCAAGCCCGACGGCGAGGTCATCATGGTGGAGAACCCCTCCAAGATGCCGGACCAGGGCCGCATCGAGGAGATCCGCGAGCCCATCGTGACCGTGCACCTCTACATGCCGCAGGAGTACGTGGGCGCCGTCATGACGCTGGCCAACCAGAAGCGCGGCATGCAGATCAACATGGCCTACCACGGCAAACAGGTCATGCTGACCTACGACATGCCGCTGGGCGAGATCGTGCTGGACTTCTTCGACAAGCTCAAGTCGGTCAGCCGCGGCTACGCCTCCATGGACTACGAGTTCAAGGAGTACCGGGCGTCCGACGTGGTCAAGGTCGACATCCTGCTCAACGGCGAGAAGGTCGACGCGCTGTCCATCATCGTGCACCGCAGCCAGTCGCAGTACCGTGGCCGCGCCGTGGCCGCCAAGATGCGCGAGATCATCAGCCGGCAGATGTTCGACGTCGCCATCCAGGCGGCCATCGGCGCCAACATCATCGCGCGCGAGACCATCAAGGCCTTGCGCAAGAACGTGCTGGCCAAGTGCTACGGCGGCGACATCACCCGCAAGCGCAAGCTGCTGGAAAAGCAGAAGGCGGGCAAGAAGCGCATGAAACAGATCGGTTCGGTCGAGGTGCCCCAAGAGGCGTTCCTGGCCATTTTGCAGGTGGAAGATTGATGCAACAGTCGACGATGAGTGGCCTGACCGCCGTGGTGCTGGGTCTGTTCGGGGCCTACGCGGGTGCCTGGTACCTGGGGATGGTGGACGGCAATTTTGCGCTGCTGCTGTTGCTGGCCACCGTGGTGACCGGTGTTTACTGGGTGGCTGAAAAGTGGCGTTTCAAGCCCCAGCGTGAGCGCGCCGCGCAGCAACTGGCCGAACAGCACGGCCAGCGCATGGAAGAGCTCAAGCGCCAGGGCATCACCAAGTTTGACACCGAAGGCATCGAGCCGGCGCGGCAGAAGCTGCTGGCCCAGCCCTGGTGGCTGGACTGGACCGCCGGCCTGTTCCCGGTGATCCTGGTGGTCTTCGTGTTGCGCTCCTTCCTGTTCGAGCCCTTCAAGATCCCCTCCGGCTCCATGATTCCGACGCTGCTGGTCGGGGATCTGATCCTGGTCAACAAATTTCACTACGGCGTGCGCCTGCCGGTGATCAACAAGAAGATCATCGCCAACCACGAGCCGCAACGCGGCGACGTGATGGTGTTCCGCTACCCGCCGCAGCCCAGTCTGGACTACATCAAGCGGGTGGTGGGCGTGCCGGGCGACGAGGTGGCCTACCTGAACAAGCGTCTGACCGTCAACGGCCAGCCGGTGCCCCACGTGGCACGGCCCGATTTCTTCGACGCCGACACCATGCGCTACAGCAAGCAGTTCCAGGAACAGCTCGGTGGCAAGACCTTTGGCGTGCTCAACGACGACGGCCGTCCGGCTTTCATCCCGGGCGCGACCGAGTTTCCGTTCCACGACCAGTGCCGCTACAGCGCCGAAGGCGTGGTCTGCAAGGTGCCCGATGGCCAGTACTTCATGATGGGCGACAACCGCGACAACTCGCTGGACTCGCGCTACTGGGGTTTTGTGCCCGAAGCCAACATCGTGGGCAAGGCCTTCTTCGTCTGGATGAACTTCGGCAATTTCAAGCGCATCGGCTCTTTCGAGTGAGTAAGATGCGGAGCATTGAAATGTCAACACATCCATGGAGATCGGTATGAAATCGACACAACGCGGCCTGTCCCTGATCGGCCTGCTGCTGGTGGGGGGCGTGCTGGCCTTCCTGGGCGTGGTGACAGCGCAGTGCGTGCCGGTCTTCGTCGAGTACCAGGCCATCACCAAGGCCGCCAAGCGCGCCAGCAACGAGACCACGCTGGCGACCGTGCGCGCGGCCTTTGACAAGGCGCGCACCATCGATGACTTCACCTCGGTGATGGGCAAGGACCTGGAAATCACCAAGGAAGACGATCGCGTGGTGGTGTCCTTCTCCTACCAGCGCGAAGTCCCCCTGGGTGGTCCGGTGTTCCTGACCTTCAAGCTCAAGGGCAACTCCAAGTGACGCTGTGAGCCCCGATCTGCAGGCGCTGCAGCAGCGCCTGGCCCATACCTTTGCACAGCCACGTCTGCTGGAGCGCGCGCTCACCCACCGCAGTTTCGGTGCCGACCACTACGAACGCCTGGAATTCCTGGGCGACTCCGTGCTCAACCTGGCGGTGTCCGGGCTGCTCTACGAACAGCTCAGCCAGCAGGCCGAGGGCGATCTCTCACGCATCCGTGCGAACCTGGTCAAGCAGGACACCCTGCACGAGCTGGCGGTCGGCCTGGGCCTGCCGCAGCTGTTGCGCCTGGGCGATGGTGAAAAACGCTCGGGCGGCCACAAGCGCCCCTCCATCCTGGCCGATGCGCTGGAAGCCATCATCGGTGCCGTGTTCCTGGATGCCGGCTACGACACCGCCGCCGCGCTGGTGCGCCGCCTCTACCAGAAGGTCGACGTGACGCCGACCATGGTGGCCAGCGCCAAGGACGCCAAGACCGAGTTGCAGGAGTGGCTCCAGGGCCGCAAAATGAAGCTGCCGCAGTACCGTGTGGTGGCCACGCTGGGCGAGGCCCACAAACAGACCTTTGACGTCGAGTGCGAGGTGATCGAGTTGGGCCGTGCCGAGCGCGGCATAGGCAACTCGCGCCGCGCCGCCGAACAATCCGCTGCCGCAGCCATGCTGCAATACCTGAAGACACCGTCCCGATGAGCACCAAACCCCAGACCCCAGCCGACGCCCCGGTGGACCCCGAGCTGGAGGCGATGCTGGCGCGTGCCTTGGGCCAGCCGGGCGGACAAGCGGCCGAGCCGGGACCCGATGCTGTTCCCGAGCCGGTGGAGGTGCCGCCCGAGGCGCAGCGCTGTGGCTTCATCGCCATCGTCGGCAAGCCCAACGTCGGCAAGTCCACCCTGATGAACGCGCTGGTGGGACAGAAGGTCAGCATCACCTCGCGCAAGGCGCAGACCACGCGCCACCGCATCACCGGCATGCGCACGGTCAATGCCACCCAGTTTGTGTTTGTCGACACGCCGGGTTTCCAGACCCGCCACGGCAATGCGCTGAACAAGTCGCTCAACAAGACGGTGGTGGGTGCCGTCAGCGATGTGGACCTGATCGTGTTCGTGGTCGAGGCCGGTCATTTCAACCTGGCCGACGCCAAGGTGCTGTCGCTGCTGCCGGCCGATGTGCCCGCCATCCTGGTGGCCAACAAGTTCGATCTGGTGCACCGCCGCGGCGAACTGGCCCCCTGGCTGCGCAGCATGCAGGAGCGCCACGCCTTTGCGGAATATGTGCCCATGTCGGCCAAGAACCCGCGCGACGTGTCCCGCTTCTTCGGCATCTGCGAGAAATACCTGCCGCAGCAGCCCTGGATGTACGACGCCGAGGCCTTGACCGACCGCAGCGAACGCTTCATGGCCGCGGAGATGGTGCGTGAGAAGCTGTTCCGCCTGACCGGCGACGAGTTGCCCTACACCTCCACCGTGGTGATCGACAAGTTCGAGGAAGAGGGCAACCTGCGCCGCGTGGCGGCCACCATCGTGGTGGAGCGCGACGGCCACAAGGGCATGGTCATCGGCGACCGTGGCGAAAAACTCAAGCGCATTGGCACCGAGGCCCGGGTCGAGCTGGAAAAGCTCTGGGGCTGCAAGGTGTTTCTGGAGCTGTGGGTGAAGGTGCGCTCGGGCTGGGCGGACGATGAGGCGCGGGTTCGGTCGTTTGGGTACGAGTGATCGTTTTTTGATTTGATGGGTGGTGTGCGATCGGGTTGGTTGTTGATGCACCTCGTTCCCCCCCCTATCCCCCCCCGCCCCCTTTCCGCCCCCGCTGGGGCGGAAAGGGGGGGCCTCGATCTTGTGACGTCGCGCCGGCCACGGCATTCGACGCCACCGTCGCCACCACCTGTGTCCACCACGGCACGAACCCACGGTTGGGACCGCCTCAAAAATTGCTTCGCTGAGCCGCTGGCCGCTGCGCGTGCCAGAACGCGCCACGCGTGCACCCAGTCGCCAGCGCGAAAGCGCGCAGGCGAACGGCTCCGAGCCAGTCATCCCCTCGGCGGCCCCAACCGCAACGTCAGGGCCGTGGTGCACCCACACAGTGGCAGCGTTGCGCACTTGTTCCGTAGCCAGCGAGAAGGAACAAGATCCAGGCCCCCCCTTTCCGCCCCGGCGGGGGGCGCTGAGCAACGGCTGCGCCGTTGCGCGCCTTTGGCGGGGGCATGGCCCCGCACGCGCGACCGCGCGTGCTCAGGGGCGGGGGGGGATAGGGGGGGGCAGCGAGGTACAACAACAAACGAAACCTCTGAAGCCAGCAACAAGACACAGGGTCACAAAACATGACCCAACGCATCACCGACGAACCCACCTTCGTCCTCCACAGCTACCCCTGGAGCGAATCCAGCCTCATCCTGGAAGCCTGGAGCCGCCACCACGGCCGCGTCGCCCTGGTCGCCAAAGGCGCCAAAAAACCCACCTCCCAGTTCCGCCCGGTGCTGCTGCCCTTGCAGCCGCTGCGCCTGAGCTGGGGCGGTGACGCCGAGGTGCGCACGCTCAAGGCGGCGCACTGGCAGGGCGGCCACGTCATGCCCACGGGCGAGGCGCTTTTGTCCGGCTACTACCTCAACGAACTGCTGATGCGCCTGCTGGTGCGCGACGACCCGCACGAGGCGCTGTTCGACCACTACACCAGCGCCGTGCGCCAACTGGCCGAGGCGGCCGTGTCTCAGCAGGCGGTGCTGCGCAGCTTCGAGCTGCTGCTGCTGCGCGAGCTGGGCTGGCTGCCCGCGCTCGATGCCCTCGGCAACAGTGGCGAGGCGCTGTCGCCCGCCACGCCGTATGTGCTGATGCCCGAAGGGGGTCTGCGCGAGGCGCTGGACGACGAAGCCCAGGCCTTGCCCGGTGCCGCCTGGGCGGGGATGCAGCAGGCCATGGACGGCCCGGCGCCGTTCAGCGACACGCTGCTGGCCTGCCAGCCTGGTCTGGCCGGTCTGCGCCCACAACTGCGCACCCTGCTGCACTACCATAGCGGCGTGCGCGTGTTCAAGACGCGCCAGATGGTGCTGGATGTGCAGGCCCTGGCCGCGCCCACCGTCCTCCCTTCCGATGCCGCACACCCACAGGCTGCCACCGAATGAGCTCACCCACCGCCCTGTCCGTCAACGTCAACAAAGTGGCCCTGGTGCGCAACACCCGCCACCTGGGCATTCCCAGCGTCACGCGCGCCGCCACGCTGTGCCTGGAGGCGGGCGCCCACGGCATCACCGTGCACCCCCGGCCCGATGGCCGCCACGTGCGCACCCACGACGTGTTCGAGCTGGCCGAGCTGCTGCAGGCCTGGCCCAACCGCGAATACAACATCGAGGGCAACCCCTTCCACAACCTGCTGGACGTGGCGCGTGAGGTGAAAGCCCGTGGCCTGCCGCTGCACCAGCTCACTTTCGTGCCCGACAGCGAGGGCCAGTTCACCAGCGACCACGGCTGGACCTTCCCCGCCGACGCCGAGCGCCTGCGGCCGCTGATCGCGCAGGCCCAGACCCTGGGCGCGCGCGTGAGCCTGTTCATGGACCCTGAGCCCGCGCAGATGGCCGCCGCCAAGGCCGTGGGCGCCGACCGCGTCGAGCTCTACACCGAGCCCTATGCCGCCGCCTGGAACACCCCCGAACGGCCCGCGCAGCTGGAGCGCTACCGCGCCGCGGCCCAGGCCGCGCTGGACGTGGGCCTGGGTGTGAACGCCGGCCACGACCTCAACCGCGACAACCTGGCCGAGTTCGTGCGGGTGGTGCCCGGCGTGGCCGAGGTGTCCATCGGCCACGCGCTGATTGCCGACGCACTGGAGCTGGGCTACGCGGAGACCGTGCGGGCCTACCTCGCCTGCCTGGCCTGATCCCCGCTCCCATGATTTACGGCATTGGCACCGACGTGTGCGACGTGCGCCGCATCCGCGCCAGCCTCGAGCGCCACGGCGAGCGTTTTGCCCGCAAGGTGCTCAGCGACGCCGAATTCGCCACCTGGCAGGCGCGCACCGCGCGCTGGCCCGAGCGTGGTTTGCGCTACCTGGCCACGCGTTTCTCGGCCAAGGAAGCCTTCAGCAAGGCCATTGGCTTGGGGCTGCGCATGCCCATGACCTGGCGCAGCTGCGAAGTCGCCAAGCTGCCCAGCGGCCAACCCGTCATCGTCCTGCACGGTGAACTGAAAACCTGGTTCGAGGCCAAGGGCCTCAGCGCCCACGTTTCGGTCACCGACGAAACCGACTATGCCGCGAGTTTTGTCGTGGTCGAATGTGAACACCCCATTGCGTCTCCTGCCTACCGGCGCGAGCCGGGGCTCACGCCACTGCGCGGGTCGCTGCCCCCCGAGGGGGCGCGTGTCGCCTTGGGGCGGCCCGGCGGCGAAACCTGACTTCTTCTTCATCCCATGTCCATCATGCACGCCCCATTGATCATCGACGTCGCCGGCCTGAGCCTGACCGACACCGACCGCCAGCGCCTGGCCCACCCGCTGGTGGGGGGCATCATTTTGTTTGGCCGCAACTGGCAGGACCGCGCCCAGCTCACGCAGCTGTGCCGCGAGATCAAGCAGGTGCGGGCCGACCTGCTGATCGCGGTCGACCACGAAGGCGGGCGTGTGCAGCGCTTCCGCACCGACGGTTTCACCCACCTGCCACCCATGCATGCCCTGGGCGATGCCTGGCTGCGCACCGACACCGGCCAACCCGGCGCCAACGCGCTGGCGGCCAGCAACGCCGCTGCCGCCGCCGGCTACGTGCTGGGGGCCGAGTTGCGCGCCTGCGGCGTGGACTTCAGCTTCACGCCGGTGCTCGATCTGGACCATGGCGGCAGCACCGTCATCGGCGACCGCGCCTTCGCGCGCGATGCCCGCGTCACCACCGCCCTGGCGCAGAGCCTGATGCACGGCCTGCGCATGAGCGGCATGGGCAACTGCGGCAAACACTTCCCCGGCCACGGTTTTGTCAAGGCCGATTCGCACACCGACATCCCGGTCGACAAGCGCAGCCTCAAGACCATCCTGGCCGAGGACGCCGCGCCCTACGGCTGGCTCTCGGCCACGCTGGACGCGGTGATGCCGGCGCACGTGATCTACCCCAAGGTGGACAGCCGCCCGGCCGGCTTTTCGTCGCGCTGGCTCAACGCCATCCTGCGCCAGCGCCTGGGTTTCGACGGCGCCATCTTCAGTGACGACCTCAGCATGGCCGGCGCCCGCCTGATCGACGGCCGGACCGTGAGCTACACCGAGGCGGCCCAGGTGGCCCTGCGGGCGGGTTGTGATCTGGTGCTGCTGTGCAACCAGTCGGTGGCCGACGGTGGCGAGCCCATCGACGAACTGATCGAGGGCCTGTCCAAGGCACAGATCCAGGGTGTGTGGCAACCGTCGGAGGCCAGCGAGCAGCGCCGCCTGTCGCTGCTGCCGGCCACGCCCGCGCCCGACTGGGACGAACTGATGGTGTCACCGCGCTACATGCGGGCGCTGTCGCTGCTGCCCTGATCAGGCTCGGGGCAGCTTGTCGACCAGGTCGCCCACCAATTCCAGGCGCAAGAGCGGGTTGTCCAGCGCCAGCAGGCGCAGTTTCACCTCGTTGGATTCGGGCAGGAAGTCGCACCAGCGGTTGGCGATCCAGCCGGCGTCGTCCCAGTGCGCGCCTTCGAGCGCGTGGCGGAAGGCGTCGGGGTGCTGGGCGTGCAGCTGGCGGCCCAGGTCCAACAGCAGCTCGCGCAGGCTGCCCAGGTCGTCCGGGATGCCCATGGCGGTGTCGGTGGGCAGCGCGCTCGCCTCGCCCATCCACAGGCCGTGTTTGAGCTTTTCGCTGGCGCTGAGCTGAAAGCGCTCGCCACCCCGGCAGCCGATCAGCAGCAGGCCGGGCTGGGGCCGCTCCAGGGTTTCGATGTGGGCCAGCGTGCCCACTGTGTGAAAGGCCTCGCGCGCGAAGCTCGGGCCCGCCTCGCCGCCCGCCGGCCGTTGCACCTCGCTGCCCTCGGTCAGCGTCACCACCCCAAAGGGCTCGCCGCGCTCGTGGCAGCGCTGCACCATGTCGAGGTAGCGCACCTCGAAAATCTGCAGCGGCAGCCAGCCGCCGGGGAACAGCACGGTTCCCAGCGGAAAGAGGGGAAGGTTCATGGGTTTCGCCGCCGGGCCGCCCCAAGGCGAAACGCCCCCCCTCGGGGGGCAGCGACCCGCGCAGCGGAGTGAGCCCCGGCTCGCGCCGGTAGGCGGGAGACGCAAGGGGGCACAGTCACGCTACGGCGTCGGCACTCTGGCGTTGCAGCATGGCCAGGATGCTGGCGATGTTGGCGCGCAGTTCGCGGCGGTCGCAGATGAAGTCCACCGCGCCCTTGGTCTGCAGAAACTCGGCGCGCTGGAAACCGTCGGGCAGCTTGACGCGCACGGTGTTTTCGATCACGCGTGGGCCGGCAAAGCCGATCAGGGCCTTGGGTTCGGCGATCACCACATCGCCCACGAAGGCGAAGCCGGCCGACACACCGCCCATGGTGGGGTCGGTCAGCACGCTGACGTAGGGCAGGCCCTTCTTGGCCAGGCGGGTCAGGGCGGCGTTGGTCTTGGCCATCTGCATCAGGCTCAGCAGGCCTTCCTGCATGCGCGCGCCGCCGGTGGCGGTGAAGCAGATGAAGGGCACCTTCTGCTCGATGGCGGTGTCGACGCCGCGCACAAAACGCTCGCCGACCACCGAACCCATGGAGCCGCCCATGAAGTCGAATTCGAAGCAGGCCACCACCACCGACAGCGAATGCACCGCGCCGCCCATGACCACCAGCGCATCGGTCTCGCCGGTGGCTTCCAGCGCCTCTTTCAGGCGTTCGGGGTATTTGCGGCTGTCCTTGAACTTGAGCGCATCCACCGGGATGACTTCCTGCCCCACCTCGTAGCGGCCTTCGGCGTCGAGGAAGGCGTCCAGGCGGGCGCGCGCGCCGATGCGGTGGTGGTGGCTGCAGTGCGGGCAGACGTTCTGGTTTTTTTCCAGATCGGTCTTGTAGAGCACGGCTTCGCAGCTGGGGCACTTGATCCACAGGCCTTCGGGCACGCTGCGGCGCTCGGCGGGGTCGGTGGGGGAAATCTTCGGGGGAAGCAGCTTTTCAAGCCAGGACATGAAGTCTCCTTGCTAGAGGCAAGAGGCGGCATCGACGCCGCCCAAAGTCAGGATTATGCGTCGAGCGCAGATCGGATGCCGCGCAGGAAATCGGCCGCGACGATGCCCACGCGTTCATGCGGCTGGTCTTCGATCAGCTGGATGATCTTGCTGCCGATCACCACCGCATCGGCGGCGCGGCCCACGGCGCGTGCGGTGTCTGCATCGCGGATGCCAAAACCCACGCCCACCGGAACCTTCACCTGGGCTCGGATGCGCGGCAGCATGGCTTCCACGGCGCCGGTGTCCAGGTGGCCAGCACCCGTCACGCCCTTGAGCGACACGTAGTAGACGTAGCCGCTGGCGATGCGGCCGACCTGGGCCATACGCTCGTCGGTGCTGGTGGGGGCCAGCAGGAAGATCAGGTCCATTCCCGCCGCCTTGAGCGCGGCCGCGAAGTCCTCGCATTCCTCGGGCGGGTAGTCGACGATGAGCACGCCATCCACACCGGCCGCGGCGGCGTCGCGTATGAACGCGCCGGTGCCGTGTTTGAGGTCGTAGCGCTCCACCGGGTTGGCGTAACCCATGAGCACCACCGGCGTGCTGTTGTCCTTCTTGCGGAAATCGCGCACCATGGCCAGCACCTGCGCCGTGCCTATGCCCAGCGTCAGCGCCTTTTCGCCGGCTTTCTGGATCACCGGGCCATCGGCCATGGGGTCGGAGAAGGGCACGCCCAGTTCGATGATGTCGGCACCGGCGCCCACCATGGCGTGCATCAGCGCGGGCGTGATGTCGGCGTAGGGGAAGCCGGCCGTCACGTAGGGGATCAAGGCCTTGCGGCCCTGGGCTGTCAGTTTCTGGAGCGTCGGTTCGATGCGGCTCATTTGCTCACCTTGATGGCTTGTTCTGCACCCTTGACCGACTGGCCGCGGCAGCTGGGGCGGCAGTAGAAGTCGGCGCTGGAGAGGTCGGCCACGGTGCCGATGTCCTTGTCGCCCCGGCCCGAGAGGTTGACCAGGATGGACTGTTGCGGCGACATGCCCTTGGCCAGCTTCATGGCGTAGGCCACGGCGTGGCTGGACTCCAGCGCGGGGATGATGCCTTCGGTGCGGCACAGGTGGTGGAAGGCCTCCAGCGCCTCGGTGTCGGTGATGCCCACGTACTCGGCGCGGCCGATGTCCTTGAGCCAGGCATGTTCGGGGCCCACACCGGGGTAATCCAGGCCGGCGCTGACGCTGTGGGTTTCGGTGATCTGGCCGTTCTCGTCCTGCAGGATGTAGGTGCGGTTGCCGTGCAGCACGCCGGGACTGCCCAGCTGCAGCGAGGCCGAGTGTTTGCCGCTGTCCAGGCCTTCGCCGGCGGCTTCCACGCCGATCAGGCGCGTGCCGTCGAAGGGGATGTAGGGGTGGAAGATGCCCATGGCGTTGCTGCCGCCGCCCACGCAGGCCACCACCGCGTCGGGCTGGGCGCCGGTGCAGCCGGCTTCCTGCAGCATCTCGGGCATCTGCTTGATGCACTCCTCGCCGATCACGCTCTGGAAGTCGCGCACCATCATGGGATAGGGGTGCGGGCCAGCCACGGTGCCGATGATGTAGAAGGTGTTCTCGACGTTGGTCACCCAGTCGCGCATGGCCTCGTTGAGCGCGTCCTTGAGCGTGCGGCTGCCCGAGTCGACCGGCACAACTGTGGCGCCCAGCAGCTTCATGCGGTAGACGTTGGGGCTCTGGCGCTTGACGTCCTCGCTGCCCATGTAGACCACACATTCCAGCCCGTAGCGGGCGCAGATGGTGGCGGTGGCCACGCCGTGCTGGCCGGCGCCGGTCTCGGCAATGATGCGCGGCTTGCCCATGCGCCTGGCCAGCATGGCCTGGCCGATCACGTTGTTGATCTTGTGGGCGCCGGTGTGGTTGAGGTCTTCGCGCTTGAGGAAGATCTGCGCGCCGCCCAGTTCGCGGCTGGTGCGCGCCGCGTGGTAGACCGGCGAGGGCCGGCCCACGAAGTGCGCCAGCTCGTACCTGAATTCACGCAGGAACTCGGGGTCGTGCTGGTACTTGGCGTAGGCCTCGCGCAGCTCGTTGATGGCGTGGGTGAGGGTTTCGCTGATGAAGCTGCCGCCATAGGGGCCGAAGTGGCCGCGGGCGTCGGGTTGCTGGTAGTCGTACATGGACATTCTCGAAAACGGCATGCCGCAGGGCGCGGCGAGTGCAGGCGGCAGGATCAGCGCCCGGCGTCTGCCTGGCGCACCGCTGCAATGAAGGCGGTCACACGCTCGGGGTCCTTGATGCCTTTGGCGCCGGTGCCGTCGGCACCCGTGGCTTCCACGCCCGAACTCACGTCAACCGCCCAGGGTTGCACGAGCCGGATGCCGTCGGCCACGTTTGCAGGTGTGAGCCCACCAGACAAAACGAGGCGAGAGCTGGCGCTTAGTTGTGGGTGTGACCAAGGGAAGGCTGTCCAGTCGAACGATAAACCGCCACCGCCGTAGCCGTCGATGTGGGCATCGAGCAGCAGGCCGGAGGCGCCGGCGAAGTCTTGCGCGTATTTTAGAAGATCGAAACCGGCCCCGGCCGCGCCGGTGGGAATGCGCGCCGCCCGCAGGTAGGGCCGCCCGAACTGGGCGCAATAGGCGGGCGACTCGTCGCCGTGGAACTGCAGCAGCGCCTGCGGCGCGGCGGCACAGGCCGCCCGCACCTCGGCCGGGTCGGCGTTGACGAACAGCAGCACCGGGGTGACGAAGCTGGGCAGGGTGCGAGCCAGCTCGGCCATGCGGGCGATCGACACCGCGCGCGGGCTGGGCGGGTAGAGCACAAAGCCGATCGCATCGGCGCCGGCCGCCACGGTGTGGGCCACGTCGGCCTCGCGGGTGAGGCCGCAGATCTTGATGCGGGTGCGGTGCATGGGAATTCGCTTTATCAGCCCGGCAGCCAGTCCATGAGGGCGACCGCGTCGGGCAGACCCCATTGTGCGTCGTAGACCGGGCCGACGAAATACAGGCCGTCGGGTGAGAAGGTCGGGGCGGCCACCTCGCGCTTGCGCGCGTCGCGCACCTCGGCCATCCACTCGGGCGGACGCAGGCCCTGACCCACGGCCACCAGGCAGCCCATGATGTTGCGGATCATGTGGTGCAGGAAGGCGTTGGCCTCGAACTCGAAGCGCCAGTAGGCGCCCCGGCGCTGGATGTGGATGCGGCGCAGGTCCTTGACCGGTGACAGCGCCTGGCATTCGGCCGCGCGGAAGGAGCTGAAATCGTGTTCGCCCAGCAGGTGCTGCGCCGCGGCCAGCATGGCTTCGTGCGAGAGCGGGCGGAACATCCAGCCCACGCGACCGCTGTCCAGGCTGGGGCGCACCGCCGATTCCAGCAGCACGTAGGCGTAACGCCGCGCGGTGGCGCTGGCGCGGCAGTGGAAATCGTCGGGCACCTGGCGCGCCCACTGCACGGCGATGTCGGGCGGCAGGTAGCGGTTGGTGCCGCGCACCCAGCTGTTGTCGGCGCGGGCGATGTCGGTGTCGAAGTGCACCACCTGCATCAGGCCGTGCACGCCGGCATCGGTGCGGCCGGCGCACAGGGTGGACACGCGGGGCAGGGTGGTGAAGGCGCAGAGCGCCTTTTCCAGGTGGTCCTGCACGGTGCGCCCGCTGGGCTGGCTTTGCCAGCCCTGGTAGGCACTGCCGTTGTAGCTGACGCCGAGCGCGGTTCTCAAATCAGGAGAGACTGGACAGGAAAGTCTCGGCCCGCGCCTTGAGCTCGCCTGCCGCCTCGTCGCGCACCTCTTCGGCCAGCGAACGCGCGCCTTCGGTGTCGCCGATGGCCTGGAATTCCTCGGCCAGGGAGAGCTTGGTCTCCAGCGGGTCGGCGATGTCGGCCAAGGGCGACGGCGTTTCCAGGTCGAGATTGAGGTCACCCAGGCCCAGGTCCAGCGGGGCCGGTTCGGCGGCCGGCGCCGCCGGTGCGGCCGCCAGCGCGTTGAAGTCGTCGAGGTCCAGCGAGGTCATTTCGGTGCCCTGGGCGACGTCGGCGGGGGGCACGTCCGGCGTGGGCGTGGTGCCGTCTCCCAGGTCAAGTTCGAAGTCCAGGCCCATGTCGTCCGACGCGGGCGCTTCGGCCTGGGCGGTCGCTGGCTCGGCGGCGGGGGGCGCCGTCAGGTCGAGGTCGAAGTCGACCGCGAAGTCGTCGGCCGGCGGTTCCGCCATGGGTTCGGCAGCGGCAGCAGGTGCTGCGGGCGCGGTCACGGCGGGGAAGTCGAGCGCCGATGGTTCGGGGCTTTCGTCCAGTGGCGCCGGCACGCTCAGGTCGAGGTCCAGCCCGTCGTCCTCGTCGGGCGCGGCCGGCTCGGGGATGGTGGGCAGCGGCATGCTCACCGTGGCCTGGGGCCGTGCGCTGCCGCCTTGCACGCGGTAGAGCGAGTTGTCCGGATCCACCGGGTGGGCCACGCGGCAGGCGTGTTCCCAGTCGTCGCCGACGCCGCCGGTGAGTGCGTAGATCTCGCTGGCCACAGCTTCCATCGAGGCCTTGTCGGCCCGCTTGGCGTAGATTTCCAGCAGCTTGCCGTGCACCGCCACGCGTTCGGGGTGCAGGCGCGCGGCTTCTTTCAGGATTTCTTCGGCCTGGGCATCGCGGCCGTAGGCGAGGTAGACATCGGCTTCCGCGACCGGATCGACGTCGCCCGCCGCATCCAGCTGGCTGGGCGAATACATCATCGACGATGCGGCGCCAGCCGGAGACTCGTCGGTGTCGACCTGGTGGCCACCGCTGGCGTTGAAGAAGGACTCACCGCTGCCCGGCTTGGCATCGTCGCCAGCGGTGGCTTCGGCGCCCTTCTTGCGGCGCAGCCGCATCAGCGCCAGTGCGCCCAGCAGGGCCACCAGACCGCCTGCCGCGGGCAGGGCCATTGGGTTGCCCATCAGGTCCTGCAGCAAACCGCCCTCGGCAGCGGCGGGTGGTGGAACGACAACGGGTGCTGGCGATGCGGCGGGTGCCGGCGCTGGCGCCGGGGTGGGTGCCGGAGGCGCGGCGGCGGGTGCGGGTTCCGGGCTAGGCGCTGGCGCGACGGCGGCGGGCACCGCCACGGCGGGCGCGGCCGGTGCCGCCGCGGCGGGCGCTGGCGCGCGTGCCGCTGCCGGGACACCTGCTGGCTGGCTGCCCTGCAGCTTGGCGAGTTCGTCGATGTTGCGCGACAGCTCGGCCACCCGGGTGCTGCTGTCCTGCTTGGCACGCTGCTGGGCGATCTCCGCTTCCTTGACGCCGCCGGCCACCGCGCCCTTGGACAGGGTCAGGCGGTCGGGTGCCTGGGCGGAGGGTCGCTTGTCCTGCACTTCGGTTTGCACCTGGCCCGCGCTTTCGCGGCTGGACGGTGCCGAGCCGGTGTTGGGGGCCGCACCGGCGAGGCGGCGACGGAAATCGTCAAAGTCCCGGCTCTGCGCCGCGATCGTCTGGCGCGCGGAGCCAGCGTCAACGGCGCTGGCCTGCTGTTCATCGGGCAGGTTCAGCACCACGCCAGCCTTCACACGGTTGACGTTGTTGCCGATGAAGGCGTTGGGATTGTTCTGGAGCAGCGCCACCAGCATCTGGTCCAGCGACACATTGGCCGGCTTGTTGGCGGCGGCAATGCGGCCGGCGGTGTCACCGGGGCGGACCTGCACGCTGCGGCCACCGTTGGCGGGTGCGGGTGCTGCCGAGGGTGCCGCTGCGGGTGGGGGTGGCGGTGTTCGCGCAGGGGCGGGGGCCGGAGCAGGCGCCGGGGCTGCTGCGGGTGGTGCAGCAGGCGGGGTGACCTGTGCGGGTGCCGCGGGGCGTTGCGGCGTGGCGATGGGCGCGGGGGCGGCCGGCAGCAGGGGCGCCGGTGGCTGCGCCGAGCGCAGGGCCGGCGGATCGAACAACATGGTGTAGCCGCGCACCATGCGGCCGGCGGCCCATTCGGCTTCCACGATCAGGTCGAGGAAGGGTTCGGTCACGGGGCGGTTGCTTTGCAGCCGGATGGTGGTGCGGCCATCGCCCCGGCGCACCACGGTGAACTGCACGTCGTTCAGCATGGCGTTCATGTCCATGCCGGCGGAGCGGAAGGCCTCGGCACCCGCCACACGCAGGCTGAGGCTGGCCGCCTCTTCGGCCGTGATGCTGGGCACGTCGATTTCTGCGCGCAGCGGCTCGCCCAGCCCCGACTGCACGGTGGCACGGCCCAGCGCCAGGGCCCAGGCGCCCGAGGCCTGCATGCCCACAGCCAGGGCGGCCGCGCAGGCCAGTGCGCTCAGACGCGGACCGAACCGTCCACCACGAACCGGGTTCGGGGTGGTGTCGGAAGGGAGCGGTGTGAGTTTGGATGGATGCACGTAAACCTCGGCCAACATTGTCAATAAATCACCATAACATCAACGCGTTACGGTGACAAGCTAAGAAGCCGCTTGAGTTTTCAAGCGGCCTCCGGCAACGCCTTCGGATGGCGTCTGGCGTTGCCTGCCTGCAACGCCAGTGGGGTGGGGCGTGGACCGGTCAGTCCGCCAGCAGGATGCGCAGCATGCGGCGCAGCGGCTCGGCCGCGCCCCACAGCAGCTGGTCACCGATGGTGAAGGCGCCCACGTACTCGGGGCCCATGGCCAGCTTGCGCACGCGGCCCACGGGGATGTTCATGGTGCCGGTCACGGCCACGGGCGTCAGGTCGCGGATGGTGGCTTCGCGGGTGTTGGGCACCACCTTGGCCCAGGCGTTGTCGGCGGCGATCATGGCTTCGATGTCGGCCACGGGCACGTCCTTCTTGAGCTTGAAGGTCAGCGCCTGGCTGTGGCAGCGCATGGCGCCCACGCGCACGCAGAAACCGTCCACGGGAATCGCGCTGGAGCCGAAGTCCGCACCCAGGCCGAGGATCTTGTTGGTTTCGGCCATGCCCTTCCACTCTTCCTTGGACATGCCGTTGCCCAGGTCCTTGTCGATCCAGGGAATCAGCGAGCCACCGAGCGGCACGCCGAAGTTGGCGGTCTCGGCGGCGCCCAGGCTGCGCTGCTTGGCGATCACCTTGCGGTCGATCTCGAGGATGGCGCTCTTGGGGTCGTCCAGCAGGGCCTTGACCTCGGCGTTCAGCGTGCCGTACTGCGTCAGCAGCTCGCGCATGTGCTGGGCGCCACCGCCCGAGGCGGCCTGGTAGGTCTGGGTGCTCATCCACTCGACCAGCCCGGCCTTGTACAGCGCGCCCACGCCCATCAGCATGCAGCTCACGGTGCAGTTGCCGCCGACCCAGTTCTTGCCGCCCTTGGACAGCGCGTCCTTGATCACCGGCATGTTGACCGGGTCGAGGATGATGACCGCGTCCTTTTCCATGCGCAGGGTGGACGCGGCATCGATCCAGTGGCCGTTCCAGCCGGCGGCGCGCAGCTTGGGGAATACTTCCGTGGTGTAGTCACCGCCCTGGGCGGTGATGACGATGTCGCAGCGCTTGAGCGCGTCGATGTTGTACGCGTCCTGCAGCGTGGTTTCGTTCCTGGCCATCGCCGGGGCCTTGCCGCCCGCGTTGGAGGTGGAGAAGAACAGGGGCTCGATCAGGTCGAAGTCTTTCTCTTCGATCATGCGATCCATCAACACCGAGCCGACCATGCCGCGCCAGCCGACCAAACCTACCAACTTGCTCATTTCAACGCCCTTTCAATTAAAAAACAGTGTCTGACCGACCTGTTCCGCCCGGCTCGTCTGGCCGGGGAAGGGCGCACGACGAACCAGGCTGGATCAGCCCTTAATGGTCGTGGTGGTGGTGTTCACGCGCGCGGCCACACCGGCCAGGGCGGCGGGTGCAATGTTCAGGGCGAACGGACGAGCGTAAAACATGGGTGGAGATTGTAGCGGATGCTGGCTTGCTGCCGTCTGACGGGTGCCGGTCAAAAAAAGGGCGGCCCCTCGGGCCGCCCTGGCATCGTGTGCGGGAGGCTGGCACTCAGCCCAGCGCCTTCACCACCGCGTCGCCCATTTCGGCCGTGCCCACCTTGGTGGTGCCCGCGCTGTGAATGTCGGGCGTGCGCAGGCCCTGTGCCAGCACCTTTTGCACGGCGGCCTCGATGCGGTCGGCGGCTTCGGGCTGGTTGAGGCTGAAGCGCAGCATCATGGCCGCGCTCAGGATGGTGGCCAGCGGGTTGGCCACGCCTTTGCCAGCGATGTCGGGTGCGCTGCCGTGGCTGGGTTCGTACAGGCCCTGGCCCTTGGCGTTGAGGCTGGCCGAGGGCAGCATGCCGATGGAGCCGGTGAGCATGGAGGCTTCGTCGCTCAGGATGTCGCCGAACATGTTGCCGGTGACCACCACGTCGAAGGCCTTGGGTGCCTTGACGAGCTGCATGGCGGCGTTGTCCACGTACATGTGCTGCAGTTCCACGTCGGGGTACTGGGCGTGCACCTCGGTGACCACATCCTTCCAGAACTGGAAGGTTTCCAGCACGTTGGCCTTGTCCACGCTGGTGACCTTCTTGCTTCGCTTGCGCGCGGCCTGGAAGGCCACGTGGGCGATGCGCTCGATCTCGGGCTTGCTGTAGCGCATCGTGTCGAAGGCTTCTTCAGCACCAGGGAAGTGGCCATCGACGGCGGTGCGGCGGCCCCGCGGCTGGCCGAAGTAGATGTCGCCGGTCAGCTCGCGGATGATGAGGATGTCCAGGCCCGAGATCAGTTCGGGTTTGAGGCTGGACGCGCCCACCAGCTGCTCGTAGCAGATGGCGGGACGGAAGTTGGCGAACAAACCCATGTGTTTGCGCAGGCCCAGGATAGCCTGCTCGGGACGCAGCGGGCGGTCCAACTTGTCGTATTTCCAGTCGCCCACGGCACCGAACAGCACGGCGTCGCTGGCCATGGCCAGCTTGAGCGTCGCTTCCGGCAGCGGGTGGCCATGGGCCTCATAGGCGGCGCCACCCACCAGGGCGGTTTCCATCTCGAACTTCAGGTCAAGGGCCTGGAGCACGCGCACGGCCTGGGCGACGATTTCGGTGCCGATGCCGTCACCGGGGAGAACTGCGATTTTCATGGGGGTGTGTGTTCAGAGGGTGTGCGCGAGCCAAGGCTTGGTCGCGAGTCGTTCGGCTTCAAATGCGGCGATCTTGTCCTTGTGGCGCAGCGTCAGTCCGATGTCGTCGAAGCCGTTGACCAGGCAGTACTTGCGGAAGGCCTGGACGTCAAAGGGAATCTCTTCCCCTTGTGGCTTGACGATGACCTGGCGCTCCAGGTCGATGGTGAGCTGGTAGCCGGGGAAGGCCAGCACCTCGTCGAACAGTTGGCCCACCTGCGCTTCGCTCAGCACGATGGGCAGCAGGCCGTTCTTGAAGCAGTTGTTGAAGAAGATGTCGGCAAAGCTGGGTGCGATCACCACGCGGAAGCCGTACTGGTCGATGGCCCAGGGCGCGTGTTCGCGTGAGGAGCCGCAGCCGAAGTTCTTGCGTGCCAGCAGCACCGATGCGCCCGCATAGCGCGGCTGGTTGAGCACGAAGTCCGGGTTGGGCTTGCGCGAGGCCGGGTCCTGGCCGGGTTCGCCCTTGTCCAGGTAGCGCCATTCGTCGAACAGGTTGGGGCCAAAACCGGTTTTGCGGATGGACTTCAGGAACTGCTTGGGGATGATGGCGTCGGTGTCGACGTTTTCCCGGTCCATGGGCGCCACGAGGCCCTTGTGAAGGGTGAATTTCCGCATTTATTTCTTCGCCGCGTTTTCAAGGACTTGGCCGCCCTTTTGGATGTCCTGGCCCACGCCCTGAACGGTGTTGCAGCCCGTCAGGGCCAGCACGAAAGCAGCGATGATGAGAGAGGCGATCGATTTCATGGTGTTTTCCTTTCAGGCAAATTGACGGACATCGACGAAATGACCATGCACGGCCGCGGCGGCCGCCATGGCGGGAGAGACGAGATGGGTGCGGCCACCGGCGCCCTGGCGTCCTTCGAAGTTGCGGTTGCTGGTGCTCGCACAGCGCTCGCCCGGCTCAAGCCGGTCGGCGTTCATGGCCAGACACATGCTGCAGCCGGGTTCGCGCCATTCGAAGCCGGCGGCCTTGAAGATCTGGTCCAGGCCTTCGCGCTCGGCTTGCTCCTTGACCACGCCGGAACCCGGCACCACCATGGCCAGCTTGACGTTCTTGGCCACTTTCTGACCCAGTTTCTTGACCACGGCGGCGGCCTCGCGCATGTCCTCGATGCGGCTGTTGGTGCAGGAGCCGATGAACACCTTGTCGACGAAGATGTCGTTCAGCGGCTTGCCTGGCTGCAGGCCCATGTAGGTCAGGGCGCGTTCGATGGCGCCGCGCTTGTTGGCGTCCTTTTCCTTGTCGGGGTCGGGCACGTGGCCGTCCACGCCCAGCACCATCTCGGGCGAGGTGCCCCAGGTCACCTGCGGCACGATGTCCTCGGCCTTGAGTTCAACGACGGCGTCGAAGCTGGCGTCCGCGTCGGAGTGCAGCGTCTTCCAGTAGGCCACGGCCTGGTCCCACTCCACGCCCTTGGGTGCCAGCGGCTTGCCACGCACGTACTCGATGGTCTTGTCGTCCACCGCCACCAGGCCAGCGCGGGCGCCGGCTTCGATGGCCATGTTGCACACCGTCATGCGGCCTTCCATGCTCAGCGAGCGGATGGCGCTGCCGGCGAATTCGATGGTGTACCCGGTGCCACCAGCGGTGCCGATCTTGCCGATGATGGCCAGCACCACGTCCTTGGCGGTCACGCCCAGGCCCAGCTTGCCCTCGACCTTGATCAGCAGGTTCTTGGCCTTCTTGGCCAGCAGGGTCTGGGTGGCCATCACGTGCTCGACCTCGCTGGTGCCGATGCCGTGCGCCAGCGCGCCAAAGGCGCCGTGGGTGCTGGTGTGGCTGTCGCCGCAGACCACGGTCATGCCGGGCAGGGTGGCGCCGGTTTCGGGGCCGATCACGTGGACGATGCCCTGGCGCTTGTTCAGGAAGGGGAAGTAGGCGGCGGAGCCGAACTCGGCGATGTTGCTGTCCAGCGTCGTGATCTGCTCCTTGCTGATCGGGTCGGTGATGCCGTCGTAGCCCAGTTCCCAGCCGGTGGTGGGGGTGTTGTGGTCGGCGGTGGCGACGATGGAGCTGATGCGCCAGACCTTGCGGCCGGCCTCGCGCAGGCCCTCGAAGGCTTGCGGGCTGGTGACTTCGTGCACCAGGTGGCGGTCGATGTAGAGCACGGCGGTGCCGTCCTCCTCGGTGTGGACGACGTGCTCGTCCCAGATCTTGTCGTAGAGCGTGCGTGCCATGGGCGTACCTCGTTGGAAAAAAGATTTTATGCCGCGGCGCCAGCGTGTGCAGCCGGCGCGCAGGAGTGGGCTGAATGGGCCTGCAGGTGGTCCACCAGCAGGCGTGCCGTGACCGGCAGGGTGGAAAAATCACGCGCCGCGAGCAACAGCTGGCGCTGTGCCCAGGCGTCGGTGAGGGAAATCGCCTTGAGGGAGCCGGTGGCGCGCGACAGCTCGAAGGCCCGCAGCGGCATCACGCCCACGCCCAGGCCGTTGTCGATCATTCGGCACATGGCGTCCAGCCCGGTGACGTGGATGCGCAGCCGCACCGGGCGGCCGGCCTGGGTGGCGGCCTGGTGGATGGCCTGGTGGATGGAGCTGTTGGTGTGCAGGCCCACCAGGTCGAAATCAAGCGCGGCCTCGAACGGCAGTTCAGCCTGGTCGGCCAGCGGGTGCTGGTGGGGCACCACCAGGGCCAGGTGGTCCTGCCGGTAGGGCAGGGTCTGCAGCTCGCCGGTGCCGCCGGCGCCGTTGCAGATGCCGATGTCGGCCGCGCCTTCCTGCACGGCGCGCAGCACCTCGGCGCTGAGGTGCTCTTCCAGGTCGATCTTCACCTGGGGGTGGGCACGGGCGAAGGCGCCCAGGTCTTCGGGCAGGAACTGCACGATGGCCGAGATGCTGGCGTGCATGCGCACGTGGCCACGCACGCCATCGGCGTATTCGCTGAGTTCGGCCTGCATCTTTTCCAGGCTGAACATCATGCTGCGGGCGTGGTGCAGCAGGCTTTCGCCGGCCGGGGTCAGGCGCACGCCACGGGCGTGGCGGTAGAGCAGCTGGGTGCCCAGGGTGGCCTCCAGGTCCGACAGGCGTTTGCTGACGGCGGACGCCGCGATGAACTCCCGCTCGGCCGCGCGGCCGATGCTGCCGAGCTCACACACCGCCACAAACAGCTGCAGCGAGGTGAGGTCGATCTGACGGGCGAAGTTGCGTTCGGAGAGCATGGGGTTTCATCGCGGTTTGCGATGGAAATCGTATTCTCCTCCAATGATGGTGCTCGAGCCGTATCGAAATGTGATGGCTCGCTTGTCCGGTGGGCATGTGTGGCGCGGGTCCTCATGCCGCCCGCGCCCCGGCATCCGCGCTACGTTTTCCAGAATCCCTCGTGCACCTCGCTGGCCTCGTCCACCAGCGCCGGTCCGATGCAGGTGATGGCGTGGGGCGAAGCCGCAAACACGTCGCGGCACGACAGTTCGGCGTCGCGCTGCTCGGGCCGCTCGCCGCGGAACACGCGCAGGCGCTGGGCGTCGATGCCGTAGACCACGCGGCCGATGTTGGACCAGAAGATGGCACCGGCGCACATCACGCAGGGCTCGGCCGACGAGTACAGCGTGGCGCGCGACAGCGTCTCGCGGTCGACGCGGGGCGAGACCTGGCGCACCGCGTTGGTCTCGGCGTGGCCGGTGCAGTCGCCGGTCTCGCCGGTGTTGCACCAGGTCTCGGCCAGCACCTCGCCATGCTCGGACACCACCACCGCGCCAAAGGGGCGGTTGCCGCGTTCGCGGCCGCTGCGCGACCAGGCGATGGCGCGCCGCAGGTAGGCGCCGTCGCGTTCGTCCAGCGCCTGCTCTTGGGGCAGTGACATGGTTCAGGCCTTGAGCGTGCGTTCGGCCAGCGCGGGCAACATGCCGCGGTTGAACACACCGTCGGCGCTGGGGCGGGTCTTGAGGCCGAACACCTCCACGATCTGGTCGACCTGTTGCTCCAGCAGGTACTTGCGCACGTCACCCAGGCCGTGGCCGCGGGTGTCGGCGGCGGCCACGTACTGGGCGGTCAGGCGCCAGCGCTCCAGTTCCACCTTCTCGTCCAGGATGGGCTCGCGCTGCTTGATGGCGGCGATGGCCGGCAGCGGGTTGGCCAGCGTCTCCTGCAAGGCGCGGTTGGTGGCGCGCAGAAAGGCGGCCACCACGCCTGGCTGTTGCGTCACCATGGCGTTGCTGGCCAGGATGGCGTTGCCGTAAAGGTTGACGCCGGCATCGGTGTATTTCAGCACCGACAGCTCCTCGGTTTTCATGCGCGCGAACAAGGACACCGCCGAGTCGTGGAAGTAGGTCGCGGCGTCCACGTCGCCACGCACCATCACGTTGTCGCGGGCGCTGAAATCGGTGGTGGTCCAGGCGAAGTGGTCGTCGGCCACGCGCAGCTTGCGCGCCACCATGGGCCAGGCGCGGCGTGTGGCTTCCACGGCGGCGGCGGCCACCCGTTTGCCTTTGAGGCTGGCGAAGTCGCCGGTGACGCCGCGGTCCTTGCGGCCAATGATCACAAAGGGTGCGCGGTTGTAGTACTGGTAGACCGCCTGCACCAAAGGCGTGCCGCTGGTCTGGGCGTGGAACTCGACCAGCGAGCTGATGTCGCCCAGGCCCATCTGGTAGACGCCGCTGGCGATGCGCGTGATGGAGGCCACCGAACCGGCGCCCACATCGATGCTCACATCCAGTCCCTCGTCGCGGTAGTAGCCCTTGTTGAGCGCCAGAAAGAAGGGTGCGGTCTGGCTGGTGACGCGGAAGTCGAGCGTGAATTTCAGTGGGGTGAGCTTGGGGGCGGACTGCGCCCAGACGGCGGGGGCGGCGATGGCCGAGGACAGGGTGGCGGCGGACGCGATGAACTGACGGCGGTGCATGGTGTGGCTCCGTGGCTGCTGTTGAAACCCCGCGCGCGGTGGGCGCAGCGGGAACTCAAGAGCAATTTCCGGGCGACAGGCACCTGTGTGGTGCGCCACGCTGAACGCTTCTACTCTTGCTGTCAGCAATGCACGAGCCGTGCCAGCCTTGGGGCATGGGGCTGCGACAGGCTGGCCCGCCGTTTGCTACAGTTTGGGCGAGAGTAGAAGCGTTCACCCATGCGGCCATGCCCACAGGCCCGTGGCCGGAAATTGCTCTTGGTTCATCTGTTTGAAATCCAAGGAGCGTTTCCATGCTGGTCACCCAACAAGCCGTTTTTCGCAAATACTGGCACGCGGTCATGCCGCTGTCGCAGCTGTCCGATGGCCCCAAGCCCTTCAAGCTGCTGGGCCGGGACATCGTGCTGTTTCTCGATGCACAAGGTCAGCCGGCCGCGCTGCGCGACCGCTGCTGCCACCGCACCGCCAAGCTGTCCAAGGGCTGGTGCGTGGACGGTGCCGGCAAGGCCTGTGGCCAGGGCCTCATCCAGTGCGGCTACCACGGCTGGACCTACGACCGCAGCGGCACGGTGGTGGTGATCCCTCAGTTCGATGCCGGGCGCCGCATCCCGGCCGACTACCGCACCACGGCCTACCATTGCACGGCACGCTACGGCTACGCCTGGGTGGCGCTGGAAGACCCGGTGGCCGATATTCCGGTCGTGCCCGAGTTCGACGACCCGGCCTTTCGCACCATCTTCCAGTTCCATGAGGTCTGGGCCACCAGCCCGCTGCGTGCGCTGGAGAACTCCTTCGACAACTCGCACTTCAGCTTCGTGCACCGCGCCACCTTCGGTGTGCCCGACGCGCCCAAGCCCAGCAAATACGAGATCGTGGAGCGCGACGGCGGCTTCTGCGCCGAGACCGTGATCGCCGCCGCCAACCCCGAACGTTTCCGGCGCATCAGCGGCGTGAACGATCCGGTCACCACCCGCCACATGCGCAACGCCTACTTCCAGCCCTTCTCGCGCCGGCTCGACATCGAATACCCCAGCGGCATACGCCACATCATCATCAACTGCTTCACGCCCATCGACGACGGCCACATCCAACTCTGCCAGTGGTTGTTCCGCAACGACACCGAGGCCGACTGCCCTGCGCAACTGCTGATCGACTTCGACGAGGAGATCACGCGCGAGGACAAGGACATCCTCGAATCCACCGACCCCGACGCCGTGGTGGACCTGCGCCGGCGCGGTGTCGAGTATTCGATGGATTCCGACCGCCCCGGCGTGCTGATCCGCCGCCAGCTCATGGCCTTGTTGAGTGCCGCCGACGAGGCGGAGGTGCACCGCTGAAAGCGGGGCCGTGGTGCCCGTTAACATCGGCATCACAGCAATCAGATGGAGATCAGGGAATGGATCTGTTCAAGCGAAGCCTCGTGTGGGCGCCGGCGATGGCCGTGGCGGTCTGGCTCAGCGCGTGTGCGCCCGCCGTGGGCAGCGACAAGTGGTGCCAGCAGCTCAAGGACAAACCCAAGGGCGACTGGAGCATGAACGAGGCGGCCGACTTCGCCAAGCACTGCATCCTCAAGTGACGGATGCGCGCGGGCAGGGCCGGCCGCTCAACCTTGCCAGAAGCCGCGGTGCAAGGCCGCGATGGCTTCGTCCATCTCGGGCACGGAGCCGATCACCGCTATGGGTTTCTGTCCGGCCGCGAACACGCTGCGGCAAGGCAGGTCCATGGTCGGGTTCTCGTGGTGGCTGCCGGTCAGTTCCAGCAGCCGGCGCTCGCTCATGCCGTAGACCAGGCGTCCGATGTGGGCCCAGTACTGCGTGCCCGCGCACATGGCACAGGGCTCCACCGTCGTGACCAGGGTGCACTGCCACAGGTAGTCCGCCGGGTGGTTGAGCGCGGCCGTGCGTGCCAGCACGGCCTCGGCATGGTTGACCGTGTCCACGTTGCCCTGCTCGGCCAGCACGGTCTCGCCATCGGGCGCCACCAGGATGGCGCCGAAGGGGTGTTTGCCCATGGCATCGCGGGCGCGGCGCGCCACGGCGTTGGCACGGTTCAAGTGCCGGATGGCTTGATCGAGGGTCATGTGTTCAGGCCGCCGCACCGGGCCGCCCCAAGCCAGGCCGCGCCCCTCGGGGGCAGCGACCCGCGCAGCGGTGGAGCGTGGGGCTTAGGCATTCTGACTTCCGCGGTGCGCCCAGCCGGTGGTGTGTTTCTCGATCCAGCTGAACAACTCGTACATGGCCATGGCCATGGCGCCCACCACCAGCAGACCGCTGAAGGCCAGGCCCATCTGCATGGAGCTGCCGGCCGAGATCAGCAGGTAGCCGATGCCTTCGTTGGCGGCGGTCATCTCGCTGACTGTTGTACCCACAAAGGCCAGGGTGATGGCGACCTTGAGCGAGCCGAAGAAGTAGGGCATGGAGCGCGGCAGGCCCACCTTCATCAGCACGTCCCAGCGCTTGGCGCCAAGCACGCGCAGCACGTCCTCCAGCTCGGGCTCCAGCGTGGCCAGGCCGGTGGCGATGTTGACCATGATGGGGAAGAAGCTGATCAGGAAGGCCGTGAGGATGGCCGGGCCGACGCCGATGCCGAACCACACCACCAGGATGGGCACGAAGGCGGCCTTGGGCAGGGCATTGAAGGCGGTCATGAGCGGGTAGACCGCGGCGTAGGCCAGGCGCGAGCTGCCGATCAGGAAACCCAGCAGCACACCGACCACGATGGCGATGCCGAAGCCGACCATGGTCACCCAGAAGGTGCGCCAGGCGTGGCCGGCGATGGTGACCTTGTGCTCCATCGTCTGTTCCCAGATGCGCGAGGGGCTTGGGAAGATGAATTCCGAGACGCCGAAGCCGGCCGTGATGACCTGCCACAACACCACGATCGCGGCCAGCAGCAGCAGGGGCGACCAGCGTTCCAGTTGTTTCTTTTTCATGTGCGGTCGGCTCACTGGTTGATGGTTGCGCCCGACTTGCGCATGGCACCGATGTGGCCGCGCAGTTCGTGGACGATGTTGGTGAATTCGGGGGTGTAGGTCACCTCCAGATCGCGCGGACGCGGCAGCTCGATCTCGCGGCGCACCACAAAACGGCCCGGGCCCTTGCTCATCACATAGACGGTGTCCGCCAGGAAGACCGACTCGCGCAGGTCGTGCGTGACCAGGATGACGTTGAAGCGCTGTGCCTGCCAGAGGTCGCGCAGCGTGCACCAGAGTTCTTCGCGGGTGAAGGCGTCGAGGGCGCCGAAGGGCTCGTCGAGCAGCAGCATCTTGGGCTCGTGGATCAGGGCTCGGCAGATGCTGGCGCGTTGCTGCATGCCACCCGAGAGTTCCCACGGAAACTTGTTCTCGTAGCCACCCAGGCCCACGGTGGCCAGCAGCATCTTGGCGCGCTCCACGTATTCGGCGCGTTTGTCCTTGAAGCTGCTGCGGTAGGGTTCGACGATCTCCAGCGGCAGCAACACGTTGTCCAGTGTCGTGCGCCAGGGCAGCAGCGAGGGCGCCTGGAAGGCCATGCCCGAGATCTTGAGCGGACCGGTGACTTTCTGTCCATCGACCAGGATGCGGCCGCTGCTGGGCATCTTCAGGCCGGTGGTCAGCTTCATGAAGGTGGACTTGCCGCAGCCCGAGGGCCCGACGATGGCGATGAACTCGCCACGGTTGACCCGCAGGTTGATGTTCTCGACGGCGAACATGTTCTGCGCCAGCAACTCGTCGTTGTAGGCCAGCCAGACATCGTCGAAATGCACGAAGGGGGCGTTGGAGTCGGTGCTCATGGGTGTGATTTGCAAAAAAAGGGCCAGCCCTCGCTTGACGGCTGGCCCTGGGGACGTTGGCGGGTCACTTCTTGACGGGGGGCAGGACGTTCAGTTCGGCCGGGCTGGGCAACAGGCTGCCGTTCCAGAGGGTGGCGGGGTCGATGCGCGACTTGGTGGCGAAGGCGTCGGACACCTGCGAGGCCATCAGCGCCAGGCGGGCCGGGTTGACCTGGCCGAAGCCTTCCTTGCGCGCGTCGGGGCTGGCCACCACCGCGTCGATGGCCATCTGCAGGCGGCGCGTCTCCAGCGGTACGTTGATGATGCCGTCGCGCTGCTTGACGAATTCGATGCTGGCCGCCGGGTTGGCCATGACTTCCTTGGCGCCCTTGGTGAAGGCGCTCAGGAAGGCTTTGACCGCGCCCGGGTTCTCTTTGATCAGCTTGGGGCTGGCGATGATGACGTTGCCGTAGAGCTTCACGCCAAAATCGGCGTAGGGCAGGATGACCACGTCTTCGACCTTGGCGCCGCGCGCTTCGAGGTTGAGCAGCGAGGTGAAGGAGAAGCCGGTGATGGCGTCGATGTCGCCGCGCATCAACATGGTCTCGCGCAGCGGCGGGTCCATCGCCGTCCAGGCCACGTTGGACACGTTGTTGGCCTTCTGGAAGATGGGGAAGGCCTTGCGGCCGGCATCGAACACCGGGGCGCCCATCTTCTTGCCGTTGAGGTCGGCCGGTTTGGTGATGCCCGATTTCTTGAGCGCCAGCACGGCCGAGGGCGTGTTGTTGTAGACCATCATCACGGCCACCGGCTTGTTGGGCGCGTCCGGGTTGTTGGCGTGAAATTCCATCAGCGCGGCGAGGTCGGCGAAGCCCATGTCGTAGGTGCCCGAGGCCACGCGGGTGACGGTGCCGCCCGAGCCGTTGCCCGAGTCGATGGTCACGTCCAGGCCGGCGGCTTTGAAATAGCCTTTGGCGGCCGGTTGCACGAACAGCGCGGCCGGGCCTTCAAAACGCCAGTCGAGCTGGAACTTGATGGGCGTGACGGTCTGGGCATGGGCGGTGGCCAGGGCCGAGGCCACGCTCAGGGCCGCGGCGGTCTTCAGGAAAAAGCGCTTGTTCATGGGTTCTCCGGAGGGTCGGCGCGCTGGGCGCCAGGCATGGATGGCCGAGTTGTCTAGCAATAACGGTGCCATGCGAACGGATGCTGCGACCAGAATGAACACAGATTTTGTATACACATGGACGCAACACGTTCAGGCGAGCCGCGGCTCGCCAAAATTGTTGCACCATTGTGAGGCGCACCCCAACAGGGTTTGCCCTGTTGGGGTGCGCCGCCGCCCTGCGCGCGGGCGGGTGTGGCGTCAGCGGGCGTTGGCCCGGCGGGTTTCGCTGGCGGCCACGGCCAGGGCGGTCATGTTGAGCACGCGGCGCACAGTGGCGGCAGGCGTCAGGATGTAGGCCGTGCCGGCCGCGCCCATGAGGATGGGGCCCACCGTGACGCCGCCGCTGGTGGTGGTCTTCATCACGTTGTAGAGGATATTGGCCGCGTCCAGGTTGGGGCAGATCAGCAGGTTGGCCGAGCCGTTCAGGCTGCTGCCGTCGCCGAGGTATGCGCTGCGGATCTCGGGCTGGAGCGCCGCGTCGCCATGCAGTTCACCGTCGCACTCGATGTCGGGGTGCTGGGCCACGAACAGGTCGCGCGCCAGGCGCATCTTCTTGGCCGAGGCGCGTTTGGACGAACCATAGCTGGAGTGCGACAGGAAAGCCACCTTGGGCGGGATGCCGAAGCGCTGCACTTCCTGCGCCGCCATCCACGCGATCTCGGCCAGCTGCTCGGCGCTGGGATCCTCGTTGACATAGGTGTCGGCGATGAAGATGGGGCCGCGGTCGGTCATCAGCGCGTTGACGGCGGCGTAGTTGCCCACGCCCTTTTGTTTGCCGACAATGCTGTCGATGCGCTCCAGGTGGGTCATGTAGCTGCCCACGAGGCCGCAGATCAGCGCGTCGGCGTCGCCCAGCGACACCATCAGCGAGCCGATGATGGTGTTGGAGCGGCGCACCGCGGCCTTGGACACCTCGGGCGTGGCGCCATTGCGCGCCATGAGCTTGTGGTAGTGCTCCCAGTACTGGCGGAAGCGCGGGTCGTCCTCGGGGTTGACGTTCTCCACGTCCACCCCCAGGCGCATGCGCAGGCCGGCCTTGGCGATGCGCGCGGCGATCACGGCCGGGCGGCCGATCAGGATGGGCTTGGCCAGGTGGTCGTCGATCACCATCTGCGCGGCGCGCAGCGCGCGCTCGTCTTCGCCATCGGCATAGGCCACGCGTTTGCGGCTGTCCGGCACGGCCTTGGCGGCGTTGAAGATGGGCCGCATCAGGATGCCGGTCTGGTAGACAAAGCGCGACAGCGACTCCTTGTAGGCCTCCATGTCGGTGATGGGGCGGGTGGCCACGCCGGAGTCGGCGGCGGCCTGGGCCACGGCCGGCGCGATCTTGAGGATCAGGCGCGAGTCGAAGGGCTTGGGGATCAGGTAGTCGGGGCCGAAGGCCAGCTCCTGGCCCACGTAGGCGGCGGCCACCTCGTCGCTGATCTCGCTCTTGGCCAGGTCGGCGATCTGGCGCACGCAGGCCAGCTTCATGTCCTCGGTGATCTTGGTCGCGCCGCAATCGAGCGCGCCGCGGAAGATGTAGGGGAAACACAGGACGTTGTTGACCTGGTTGGGGTAGTCGCTGCGGCCGGTGGCGATGATGCAGTCGGGCCGCGCGGCCTTGGCCAGTTCGGGGCGGATCTCGGGCTCGGGGTTGGCCAGGGCCAGGATGATGGGCTGGGTGCCCATGGTCTTGACCATCTCCACCGTCATCACGCCCGGGGCCGAGCAGCCCAGGAAGACGTCGGCGCCCTTGACCGCGTCGGCCAGGGTGCGCGCGGCGGTGGCGCGGCAGTAGCGCTGCTTGGAGGCGTCGAGTTTGCCGGCCAGGGCGTCCTCACGTTCGGTGTGGATGACGCCGCGGGAGTCACAGACCAGGATGTTCTCGACCTTGACGCCCAGGCCCACCATCACGTCCAGGCAGGCGATGGCCGCCGCGCCCGCGCCCGACACCGCCACCTTGACGGCGCCGATGTCCTTCTTGACCAGTTCCAGCCCGTTGAGCAGGGCGGCGCTCGAGATGATGGCCGTGCCGTGCTGGTCGTCGTGGAAGACCGGGATGTTCATGCGCTCGCGCAGCTTCTTCTCGATGTAGAAGCACTCGGGCGCCTTGATGTCCTCGAGGTTGATGCCGCCCAGCGTGGGCTCCAGCGCCGCGATGATGTCGACCAGCTTGTCGGGGTCGCGCTCGGCCAGCTCGATGTCGAACACATCGATGCCGGCGAACTTCTTGAACAGGCAGCCCTTGCCCTCCATCACCGGTTTGGAGGCCAGCGGACCGATATCGCCCAGGCCCAGCACGGCCGTGCCGTTGGTGATCACGCCGACCAGGTTGCCGCGCGAGGTGTACTCGGAGGCCAGGGTCGGATCGGCCTCGATGGCCAGGCAGGGGTAGGCCACGCCGGGCGAATACGCCAGCGACAGGTCGCGCTGGTTGGACAGCGGCTTGGTCGGGGTGACCGCGATCTTGCCGCGGCTGGGGGAACGGTGGTAATCGAGTGCGGCGTCGCGCAGGGCTTGTTCGGCTGGTGTCATGTCGTTCTCTGTCTCTCGGTCTTGAGGTGGTGCGTGTGCAAAGGCCTCCCTCGGCCCGCCCGGGTGTGCGGGCACCGCAGGCCGAATCAGTGTATCCAACGCCAGCGCCCATGGCCCTCTCGGGAAACCCGCACACGGCATTTCGTGGATGAGTCAGTGGTCAATTCAGCTTTGACTTCTGGTCACTGCCGGCAGGGGCCGTGCCCGCCTCGTTAAACTCGGGGTATGGGCTTGTCTCACCTCCACCGCCGTTTCAGCGCCTGGCTGGCTTTGCTGGCCCTGCTGCTGGGCGCGGTGGCGCCTGCCGTCACCCAGGCGGTGGTGGCGGGCAGCGACCGTGCCGGCTGGGTGCAGATCTGCTCGGCCAGCGGCATGAGCTGGGTGCAGATCGATGCTGGCGACGGCGCGCCCGCCGACAACGCGTCCGCCAGCGGCTGCACCTGGTGCAGCGCACATGGTGTGGCCGGGCTGCTGCCCGAGCCCGCCACCTGGGCCGTGGCCAGACTGGCCCTGGCCTTGCCGCAGGACGCATTCACCCCCGTGGTGCCCGCGCGCCACTGGTCACCCGCGCAAAGCCGGGCGCCTCCCTTCTTGTCGCACACCTCCGCTGTCTGACAGCCACTGGCGCGGTGCCGGTGGCTGGGGCTGTCCCTGTGGGCGGCTGTTTTCCCCTATTTCTGGAGTTTTGCATGCACAAGAAGCAATGGATGGTGGCGACCGTGTTCGCCCTGGTGGGCTGCGCCTGGGCGCAGGACGCCGTCAAGATCGAGGACGCCTGGGTGCGTGGCACCGTGGCGCAGCAAAAGGCCTCGGGCGCCTTCATGCGCCTGACACCGGCGCAGAACACCCGCCTGGTGTCGGTCAGCACGCCGCTGGCCGGCGTGGCCGAGATCCACGAGATGGCGCTGGACAAGGACGTGATGCGCATGCGCGCCGTGCCCGGTGTCGACCTGGCCGCGGGCAAGACCACCGAGCTCAAGCCCGGCGGCTACCACGTCATGCTGATGGACCTCAAGCAGGCCCTCAAGGCTGGCGACAAGGTGGCCTTGACCCTGGTGTTCGAAAACGCGGCCAAGCAGCGTTTCACCCAGACCGTGGAGGCGCCCGTCACGGCGCTGGGCGCGGCCAACGGACCGGCCAAGGCCGATGTGGACCACAGCTCACACAAGCACTGAGATGGCACATCACCAGCATTCCAAGGGGAGCCTGGCCCGACGCCTGGCATTTCTGTCCCTGGCCTGGCCACTCCTGGCCTCGGCCCACGTGAGCCTGCACGAGCCGACGGCGGTGCAGGGTGCCTACCACCGCGCCGCCTTCAAGGTGGGCCACGGTTGCGCGGGTTCGCCCACCACCGAACTGGCGGTGCTGCTGCCCGAAGGCGTCACGTCCGCGCGCCCCATGCCCAAGCCGGGCTGGCAACTCGTCAGCGAGCCGACGCCGACGGGCACCCGTGTGGTGTGGCGTGGCGGGCCGCTGGACGACCAGCACTATGACGAGTTCGTGATGCAGTTCAAGGTGACAGCCGCGGCTGGCCCAGTGTGGTTCCCGGTCGAACAGCGCTGCGCGCAGGGGCGCAACGACTGGAAAGAGCGTCCCGCCACGGGCACCTCCACCCAGGGGCTGCGTTACCCGGCGGTGCTGCTGGAGGTGGTGGCCCCGTCGGCCGGGGGCCACGCGCACCACTGAGGGCCTGCTCTTGATCTGAACGTGACCCCGTTCAGATCATGAACAGGCTCTGAGGGCGCACGCCTCAGCCGCCCAGGACGGCAAACGCCGGGGCGGGCGGGGCGGTGGCGCCGCCCCCGCGCTCGAAGGTCACCACGTGGTCGACCTGGGCGCGAATGCCTATCCACTCGCCCACGGCGTGGTTGTGGTGCGAGGGCACATGGGTCATCACTGTCTCGCCGCTGGCCAGGCGCAGGGTGTAGAGGAACTCCGAACCCCGGAAGGCCTTGCGCACGATCTGCGCCTTCACCGGCGCGTCGTCGTCGTGCACGATATCGTCGGCGCGCAGCAGCACGTCGCACAGGCCCGCTGCGTAGGCACTGGGCAGCGGGCATTCTTCCACATCCAGCAGGGCGCCCATGGGCGTTTCCACCACCACGTCATCGCCGTGCTGGCTGATGCGGGCCGGCGCGAACACGCCATGGCCGATGAATTCGGCCACGAAGCGCGTGGCCGGGCGGTGGTAGAGCGCGTAGGCGTCGTCCCACTGGTGCAGGTGGCCCTGGTGCATGACGCCGATGACGTCGCCGATGGCAAAGGCCTCGAGCTGGTCGTGCGTGACAAACAGCGCCGTCGCGCCGGCCGCCTTGAGGATGCCGCGCACCTCGTGGGCCAGGCGTTCGCGCAGGTCCACGTCGAGGTTGGAGAAGGGTTCGTCCAGCAGCAGCAGGCGGGGCTGGGGTGCCAGCGCGCGGGCCAGTGCCACACGCTGCTGCTGGCCGCCCGAGAGCTCGTGGGGGTAGCGGTCCTGCAGGCCGTCCAGGCCCACCAGCGCCAGCACCTCGGTCACGCGGGCACGGCGCTCGGCCGGACCCAGGTGCTGCAGGCCAAAGGCCACGTTGCGCCCGACGTTGAGGTGGGGGAACAGCGCGTAATCCTGGAACACCATGCCGATGCGGCGTTTTTCGGCCGGCACGTGTGTGCCCGGCGCGCTGACCACCTCGCCGCCGAGCTGGATCTGGCCGCTGGTGGCCCGCTCCAGGCCGGCCACGGCGCGCAGCAGGGTGGTCTTGCCGCAACCCGAGGGGCCGATCAGCACGCCGATGTCGCCGGCCCGAAGGCCCAGTGTCACGCCGTCCACGGCCGCCTGTGCGGCGCCGGGATAGCGGATGTGCAATTGCGAGACCGAGAGGAACATGGATCGCATTGTAGATAACTACAATTCTCATTTGCGTTGACGCGGATCAAGCCCCCGGCTCCCACCAGCGCGCTACAACCCTGTCCATGACGCGCTGGCTCACTTCCGTTCCCCTGTTGCTGCTCACCTTGTTCCTGGCGCTGCCGGTGCTGGCCCTGGTCGCCTCGTGGTTGCGTTTCGACGCCGCCGCGCAGGACGTGTTGTGGCAGATGGCCCAGACCGTGTTGCCGGGCTACATCACCACCACCGTGGGCCTGTGCGTGGCGGTGGCGCTGGGGGTGGCGCTGGTGGGCATGGGCACGGCCAGCGCGGTGACGCTGTTCGACTTTCCCGGGCGACGCGTGATGGAGTGGGCGCTGCTGCTGCCCCTGGCCATGCCGGCCTATGTGGTGGCCTACGCCTACACCGATTTCCTGCAGTTCTCCGGACCGCTGCAGAGCGCGTTGCGCGAGGGCTTCGGCCTGCGCGGCCGCGTGTTCCCCGAGGTGCGCAGCCTGGGCGGTGCGGTCTGGGTCTTCACTTTCTCGCTCTACCCTTATGTGTACCTGCTGGCGCGCACGGCCTTGTCGGAGCGTGCCGCGCAGCTGATGGAGGCCGCGCGCCTGCTGGGTGCGCCGCTGGGTCGGCGCGTGCGCGAGGTGGCCCTGCCCCTGGCCCGTCCGGCGGTGGCGGCCGGTGTCGCCCTGGCGCTCATGGAAACCCTGGCCGACTACGGCGTGGCCAGCTACTTCGGCATCCAGACCTTCACCGCCGGCATCTACAAGGCCTGGCTGTCCATGGACATGCCCATGGCCGCCGCGCAGCTCGCCACGCTGCTGCTGCTGCTGGTGGCGCTGCTGATGTGGCTGGAACGCCGCGCCCAGCAGCGCATGCGCTTCACCGCGCAGCGCGGCGCCCGCAGCAACGGCGACGAGGCCCAGCCGGTGCGCTTGAGGGGTGGCCGCGCCGTCCTGGCCGGGGCCGTGTGTGTGGTGCCGGTGCTGGCCGGTTTTGTGCTGCCGGTCATCTTCATGCTGCGCCCGCTCCTGGGGGGCTGGAACGAGTTGCCCTGGGGCCCCTTCGTGTCGTGGGCCCTCAACAGCGTGCGCCTGGCCGGCCTGAGTGCCGTCCTGGCGGTGGCGCTGGCGCTGGTGATGGCGTTTGCTGTGCGCGTGCGCCCCGATGCCCTGACCCGTGGCGCAGTGCACCTGGCCAGCCTGGGCTACGCGGTGCCCGGCGCGGTGGTGGTGGTGGGCCTGCTGCTGCCGGTCGGCTGGCTGCAGCAGGCGGCGCCCGACAGCGGTGTGGGCGCCTGGGTCACGGCCACCGTTCTGGGCATCGTCTGGGCCTACCTGGTGCGCTTCTGCGCGGTGGCCCTGCAGTCGGTGCAGAGCGGCTACGCGCGTGTGCCGGCCAGCCTGGACGACTCCGCCCACATGCTGGGCACCACCGGCCTGGCGCTGCTGGGCCGGGTGCACTGGCCGCTGCTGCGGCGTTCGGTGGCGGCGGCCTCGCTGCTGGTGTTCGTGGACGTGATGAAGGAGCTGCCGGCCACCCTGGTGCTGCGCCCCTTCAACAGCGACACCCTGGCCGTGGTGACCTACCAGCTGGCCCGTGACGAACGTCTGGGCGAAGCCGCCCTGCCGGCGCTGGCGCTGGTGCTGGTCGGCCTGCTGCCGGTGATCCTGCTCAGCCGCACCCTGCGATCGCGCTGAGTGTTTGTCAGGCCGGCCAGTTCATCAGTTCGGCCAGGCGCGACACCACCCAGCCCGCTTCAGCGGCCGACACCACCGCCGGCTCGGTCAGCAGGCCTTGGCGGCAACGTTGCAACACGTCGTTTTCGGTGATGCCCAGAGTGACCAGCATGGTCGAGGCGGTGTCCGTCAGCATCTGCGCCATGTCCTCGCACAGCTCGTAGCGCTGCGCGATCTCGTCGCGTGGCAGGGTGGGCTTGATGCGGCCTTCGGGCACGTAGAGCGCGATGAAGGACGGCGGAATCAGGATCTGGCTGTCCTCTGACATGGGCATGGACTGGGTGGGATGACGGGTGGGGCGCCATTATGGGCTCAGGTGCCCGTTGTCAGGCATGGGCCGCCCTACGGTGATGGCAGACGCGGAGCACTTGATATATAGTGAATAAAGGTCAATCGCTTTGTCAGAATGCGGTTTGAAGGGAGCACAAATGAATAAGAAAATGGACATTCCGGTCGACTACATGCACCGCTGGCAAGAGATGGCCAATCTGATGGCGAATGCGGCCGGCGTCCCAGCAGCCTTGGTCATGCGGGTCTGGCCCGAACAGATTGAAGTGTTGATCGCCAGCCTGGGCGCGGACAATCCCTACGAAGAACACGAGATGGCGGACCTGGGCACGGGGTTGTACTGTGAAACCGTGATGGCCACCCGAGAGGCGTTGATGGTGCCCAATGCCCTCGTGGACGCCCAGTGGGACCACAACCCGGACATCAAACTCAACATGATTTCCTACCTGGGCGTGCCCCTGGTCTGGCCGGACGACAGCATTTTTGGTACGGTCTGCGTGCTGGACTCGAAGGAACACCAATATGGCCTGCCGTACCAACAACTGCTGCGGGAACTCAAGGGCGTCATCGAGGACGACTTTCGAGCCATCTGCGAACTCGCCCCTTTGCTGAGCAGCGATGCGCGGCGCCTGCGGTTTGAATCCGTCGCCAAGGTGCTGCGGGGAAACGCAGCGCACTAGCTGTGTATGTAGGTAGGGCAGTGGGAGCGCTGCACTGAATGAACTTCATTCCTTCCCCATACCTTCGCAAGTGGCAGAAGACAGTTGACCTTCTTGCGTTGCTGATTGCGGACCATGACGCCAGAATGTCGCGGCTGGAGCCCGACGGACGCATGGTCGTTATGCTCTCGGCGGGCGCGGGTCGGGGTCCGCAGCCGGGGCAGGTCTTGCCGGCGGACTTTTTTTGCCATCGGGTGATCAGGGACCGAGAGATGTTGTCCGTGGCGGTGACGTCGCCGGGACCCGCTGAAGGGCCCCGTGGCAGTTACCTCGGTGTGCCGCTGCTGTGGCCCGACCGATCGGTGTATGGGACTCTGTGTGTGTGTGCCGATGGCCCCTGCGTGCAGGAGGTGGCGTGGCAGCCCTTGGTACAGCAACTGAGGCAGCTGATCGAAAGCGACCTGCGCACCCTGCACTATGTGCGCGCGGTGGACGTGCAAAAGGAGCAACTGGAGGGGCGGCTGCACGCGCGCCATGTCGAACTGGAAGCGCTCAATGAACGGTTGGCCCAGGAGCTGGAGCAAACCCACAGGTTCAGCGAGGCGCTGCGCCAACTCACCACCAGTGGCGATGCGGCGTATGGTGAAAGCTTCTTCCGCAACCTGGTGCAGCAACTGGTGCGGCTGTTTGGCGGCAACCACGCCTACGTGGCTGTCTTTGACCAAGCCGCAGGCCCGCACGCAACGACCTTGGCCATCTGTTCTGATGGTCAGCGGGCTCCGAATTTTTCCTACAAGCTGGGAGGTATGCCATGTCAGGCACTGCTGACACAGCCCAGCCTAGTCATCCCGCAGCGCTTGCAACAGTTCTACCCCAACGCTACCTGGCCCGGACCGCTGCAGGCGCAGAGCTACGTTGGCGTGCAGCTCTGCGGTGCCCAGGGCCTGCCCATCGGTGTGCTGGTGGTGCTGGGCCGTGCCGAGCTGCCGGACAGCCAGCTGGCCCGACAGTTGATGGAGCTCACCGCGACACGTACCAGCACCGAGATCCAGCGCATGCGCGCCGAAGGTCATTTGCGGCGCTTGATCCACGAGGACGATCTCACCGGTCTGGCCAACCGCACCCGCCTGCAAGCGCACTTGCGTGAGGCGATCGTCCGGGCGCAGCGCGACAACGGCGTGCTCGCCGTCCTGTTCATCGACCTCGACAATTTCAAGACCGTCAACGACTCGCTGGGCCACGATGTGGGTGATGCCTTGCTGATCGAGGTGGCTCGGCGGCTGCGGTGTTGCTTCCGGGACACCGACGTCGTGGCTCGCCTGGGTGGTGACGAGTTCGCTGTGGTGCTGGAAGGCCAGGATGTCGAGGCCCTTGACCTGATGGGTGAACAGATCATTCAGCGGTTTACCCAGCCTTGCGACTGCGGCGACCATGAACTGTTTGTCTCCGTGAGCATCGGCATCAGCCAGTACCCCGGGGACGGCATCGATGCCAACAGCCTTCTGCGAACCGCGGACGCCGCGATGTACCAAGCGAAAGAGCTGGGCAAGAACCAGTTCCAGTATGCGTCCCAGGCGCTGAAACAGAAACTGCAGCGTGACCAGCATTTGGGCACCCGCTTGCGCAAGGCGTTGATGGCGAGGCAGTTTGACGTCCACTACCAACCCAAACTGGACATTGCCAGTCGGACCATTACCGGCGCGGAAGCATTGATTCGCTGGACCGACGCCGAATTGGGACCGGTCTCCCCAGCCGAGTTCATTCCCATTGCTCAACGCACCGGCATCGTTGACGGTATTGGGGAATGTGTCGCCGCCCGTGTGGTCAGCGACATTTTGCGCTGGCGTGCCATGGGCATACAGCCACCGTCGATAGCCATCAATGTGTCGCCCAGCCAGCTGCGCGACAACCGCTTTGCGCACTGGTTGAACAGCCTGCTGAAAGCACATGCACTGGACCCAGCGGTGCTGACCATCGAACTGACCGAAGATGCCGTGATGGCCCATGGCGAGGCGGGCATGAGCGCGCTGGAAGACCTCTCAGCACGTGGTTTTCGGATCAGTATCGATGACTTCGGGACCGGCTATTCCTCGCTGTCCTACCTGCGCCGCATGCCCATTCACGAAGTCAAGATCGACCGCAGCTTTGTGAGCGGCATTGCCATCCGCGAAGACGACAAGGCCATCACCGCAGCCATCCTGAGCATGGCGAGGACGCTGGGTTTGGTGGTGGTGGCTGAAGGCGTGGAGCAGGAAGCGCAGCTTCAAGTGTTGCAACAGCTGGGCTGTGAGGTGGCTCAGGGGTATCTGTTTCACAGGCCCATGCCCGAGCCACAGTTACAAGCCTTGTTGCTGCTGGCGGCCGCTGGCATGGACCTCAGTGCAAAAGGCGCGCCTGAGCGTCAGGATGTGGCGCCCCCAGCAGGAATCGAACCTGCATCTAGCGCTTAGGAGGCGCTCGTTCTATCCATTGAACTATGGCGGCGGGCCGGGCGATTCTACCGATGCTGGCGGGGTTCCTCGGACCGGCCCCGGGCGGCAGGCTTGCCCTAGGGGAATGCGATCCCTAGAATGTGAAATAAGGTCAATGCGCACCGGCGATCCCGGTGGTCTCCCTGGAGCCTCCATGTTGCCCGTCAACTCCGCCGTGAACAGCTACAGCAGCGTGGCCGCCGTCAGTCCGGCGGCCGGGGTGCGCCGTGCCGATCCGCCAGCGCAGCCGCCCCGCGCCACACCCGACACCGCGGCGGAGCCGCCGCGCCCCTCGGTGGTGGTCAACATCAGCACGCAAGCGCGTGAACAACTGGCGCGGGTGGCCGAGGCACGCGCCGAAATCCGGACCGACACCAGGGATCTGCAGGCCCAGGCGGCCGATGCGGCAGCGGCGGCGCAGGACGAGGTGGCCCGGGCCTCGGGTCCGTCGGCGCCAGAACCGGCCGAAGCCCAGCGCAAGGACCCGGTGCGGGCCGGCTGACTCACACCATGGACGTCGCCGGCATCGCTCGTGTTGGGGCCTATGTGCCCGCCCAGCGGCTGCAGGCCGAGCGGGCCGCGGCGGCCGCGCAGAGCCGGGCCGACCGGTTGGCGTTGGAGAGCGACCAGGCCCGCAGCGAGGCCGAGGGCCTGCTGCAGCGGGCCGACCGGCTCAGCGAGGCCTCGGCGCAGGCACGTGGCCAGGCCGACAGCGCACGCCGCGCCGGCCGGGACACCCCGGCGACCAGCCAAGCCGTCGGCCAAGCCCTGCAGGACGAGCTGCCGACCGCCTTGCGCGCCAGCGCGCCTCCCCTGGCGCGTGATGCCGGCCTTGGGCCGCAGACACCCGCACCAGGCAACCTGACCGAACGCATCGCATCGCTCAACCTGTACGCCAGCGTGGCCGGCGCGGGGACCACGATGGCGTCGCCACCGCTGGATGCCGTGGCGTAGCGGGCCTAGTCGTAGGGCAGGGTGAAGATCAGGTCCACCGCGTTGTCCTCGCCGGTGCGGGCACGTAGGGTCAGGCGGCGCGATACGTCGTAGAACAGCGAAAAGGTGCCCAGCGTGCCGGCGAGGCTGCGCTCGTAGGCCACGTAGAGCCGGCTGGACACGCGCTTGCCCAGCGTGAACGTGGCGCCGCTGACCGTCTCGCCACTGGCGTTCGTGGTGGTGGTCCCGCTGCCGCGCACCGAGACCTCGTCCAGCCCGAACAGCTGCCCCAGCGGATTGCCGCCCGAGCCGCCACTGAGCAGGGCCACGGCGGCCTGTTGCAGCAAGGCGGCTTCGGCGCCGCCGCCAGCGGCGCTGCGGCCCAGCACCAGCCAGGCCAGTTTTTCGCTGTCGGGCAGATCAGGCTCGGCGTAGAGCCGCACCTGCGGCGCCTGCGCTGTTCCACGTATCTGCACGCCCACGCGCTGGGTGGTGAAAGGGCGGATGGCCAGCACGTCCAGCGCCGGGTTGTCGTAGGGACCGACAAAACGCAGCACACCCTGTTCAATGTCGAGCCGTTGGCCATAAGCCCGGTAGGTGCCCCGGCTGGTCCGCACCTCGCCCAGCACCCGTGGCGTGGGTTGGCGCGGGGTGCTGATGAGTTGCAGCTGGCCTTCCAGCCGGGCTTCCAGTCCATGGCCGCGCACGTCGAAGGATTCGCCGAGGTCCAGCGTCAGCTGGATGTCGGGCTCGACCCGCTGGCCGTTGCCGCCACTGCGGGGGGGATCGCTGCGGCGGCGCACCACCACGTCGGCCCCCAGGCTGGGGGTGTTTTCATCGGGCAGGACGAAGCTCGCCTGGTCGGCCTTCAGGTTGCCCCGCAGCTGCAGCCGGGCGCCGCTGAGTTGGGCCTCCACCGCGCCGCTGACGGTCAGGCGCCGGTCTGCCCGCGCTGACACGCGCAGCCGCTCCACCTGCGTCTGCAGGCTGATTTCGGCCTTCGCCGGCTGGTCCGGCCCCGTGCCTGGCCGTTGCCAGCGGGCGCTGCCAGTGGCGCGCAGGCTGCCGCCGCTGGCCGCCCCGCCCGGTCCTTCGATGCTGAAGCGCTCGATGGCCAGCCGGTCGCCCTGCAGGCTGGCGCGCAACTCGCCGTTGACGAACTCGATGCCGTCGACCACCGAGCGCAGGGCCAGGCGCTGGCCCGCCAGCTGGCCACTCCAGCGCGGCGCGGCGCGGGTGCCCGAGAGTTCGGCATCGGCCTGGGCGGTGCCGCTCATGCGCCAACCCGGAGGCGCCAGGGCAGACCACAGGCCGACCTGAGGCAGGGCTGCCCGCAGCCGGCCCTGCAAGGGGGCGTCGGCTGGCCATTGTGGGCCAACCATGCCCCCCTGCCAGCTGCTGCTGGCGCTGGCGTCGATCTGGCCGGCCAGCGCGCTGTCCCAGCGCAGGCTGGCCTGGACCTGGGCGCCGGCGATGCCCAGCGTGAGCGCGGCGGTTTTCAGGCCGGCCGCCAGCGGCTCGACGTTGCCGGCAGGGCCGCCAGCCCGCAGCGCGAGGTCACCGCTGCGGCGTTCCAGCGTGATCTGGCCGCGCGCGCCGGCCGTGCCCTGTGCCGGTAGGTCCAGGTCCCAACGGCCATCGAGCAGCAGGTCGCCCTCCAGGCCAGCGTCGGCCAGCAGGCCCTCGGGCGCCTGGTCGCTGTGGGTCAGGGTGTCGATCCAGCTCAGTGGCAGGCCGCGCAGCTCGCCGCGCGTGACGAGTGGGCCGTTGGCGCGCCAGTGGCTGGTGTCCCAGCGCAACTCCAGCCCTTCCGTGCCCATGGCCGCCGCGCCCAGCCGCAGCCGGCCAGCCGCGAGTTCCAGGCCTTCGTTGCCCAGGCGCAGCACCAGGGGTGCGCCTGGCTGCAGCTGCCAGTTGGCCAGGCGCGCCGGCGTGCCGGCCAACTGCGCCTGCAGGGTCAACGGGTCCGCCGTGAGGCTGAGGCCACCGGCCTCTGGCCGAGCGCTCCAGCCGCTGTCGATCTGAATGCGGTGGCCTTGCCACCCGATGCGCCCCTTCTGACTCAGGCGCCAGCCACCAGCCTGGGGATGCAGCTGCGCATCCCAGCCGCTCAGCTGGAGGGTCTTGCCCTGGGCCAGGACATCGAGTTGGGGCAGTTCCAGTTGCAGGTCCAGGGGCAGGGCCGCCAGCCCTTGAGCCCGCTGCCAGGCCGTGGTTTTCGGGTTCGACCATGCTGCCCAGGCCTGCTGGCCACCGGTCCAGCCGCCTTGCCAGCCCAGGCGCAGGCGGCCCTGGCCGCGCAGGGCGAGGTCGGCCGGCCAGGGTGTGTCGGGGGCCAGACGCTGGCTGATCTGGCGCAACCAGGGCAGCAGGCGTTCGGCCTGTTGCACCTGCAGTTCGGTGGAAGCCTCGCCGCTGCGGGCCGCGAGTTGCCCCTGCCAGCGGCCACTGGCGCCCGGCACCTGCCAGTCGCCCTGGCTGCTGCCGCTGCGCTGGGCGCTGTTCCATTGGCCTTGGGCCTGCAGGCGGGCCTGCGGCAGTTGCAGTTGTGCCTGGTCCAGCGTCCAGGTGTCGCCGTTCTGGCGCAACGTGAGATCGGCCGCCTGCAAGGCCAACGGATGCTTGTCGGCGGACGCACCCGCGCTGGGCTGGGCGCGCAGCCGCAGCGACGTCGCCTGGGCGGTGTCGCTGCCGGCCTGGGCCGACAGGTCCAGCCGCTGGGTGGGCAGGGCGCTGTGCAGGGCGGCCGGGTTGAGCTGGCGCCAGCGCAGCGTACCGGTGGCCTGCCAGCTGGCGCCGGCTTGGGCGGGGGGCATCAGTTCGCCCTCGCCCTGCAGGCTGCCCTGGCCAGCCACGGCCTGCAGCTCGTTCAGCTGCCAGCGTGGGCCTTGTTGCTGCAGCTTGGCCCGCAGCTGCTCCAGCGGCAGGCGTTGCTGGTCCCAGGGGCCGCTTTGGCGGTTGTTCAGCGCCAGCTCGGCCGACCAGCCCGCGGCGCTGGGCCGGGCGCTGGCCTGGCCCGACAAGACCGTGCGCGGTGCGCCCGGCCACAGCGTGGCGAGGTCGACCCGTTCCAGTTTCAGCTCGGCGCTGTCCACCGGCTGGTCGGCCCAGGGCCGCAGCGTGGCCTGCAGGTCGGCCTCGGGCAGGCGCTGCACCTGCTCGGCCGGTGTCGATGACACCGGCTGGAGGCTGGCGCGGAGCTGCAGGCGGGCCTCGGGCCCGGCCAGGGTGCCGCGCAACGTGCCCTGGGCCAGCAGCGGGTGGGCCGCCAGGCCGCGCAGCAGCTGGTGCGCGGGCAGGCTCACGTTGCCCTGCAGCGAGGCCTCGACGGCCATGGGGGCGGTGCCACCCAGCTGCAGCCGGGCACTGTAGCGGCCCTGGGCCACTTGAAGGGTGTCGATCTGCAGGTCGTGCTGTTGTCTGGTGTCGTAGCGGTAGCGACCGCTCAAGGCGCCGGTCGATACGGTGACGCTGCCCTGGTAGTTCAGCGCGCCCAGATCCAGCGGCAGGTCCAGTTGCAGGGGCAGGGTGAATTGCGTCAGCGGCGTGGTGGGCACGGACGGGCGCTGGTCGACGATGTCCAGCGCGTCGATGCGCAGTTGCCGCAGCCGCAGGCCCTGGCCACGCACCAGACCCAGCCACACCGCGGGTGTCCATTGCAGGCGGATGCCACGCGCGTCCACCGAGAGGCCGTTGTGCGACCAGCGCAGCCGCTCGATCTGGCCGCCGTCGATCAGCCGGTTCCCGCCGGCCTGGGGGCCGAGCTGCACCTCCAGCGTGCCGCGTTCGGCGGGGCGCTGGGCCGTCCACGCGGCGGCCCAGCGCAACGCCTGGTCCAGCGAGCCCGCTGTCTGCGCCCAGCCCGCGATCAGCAAGGCCAGCGACACCAGCAGCGCCAGCAGGGCACCGGGCCACCATGTCAGCAGCCAGGCCAGCCCGCTGCCCACCCCCCTCAGCCGGCCGCGCCGGCGTCGTGTGGGCGTCGCAGGTGTGGCGGTGACGACGGGTGGTGTGGAGTCGCTCAAAACGTCAGCCCCACGCTGAGGTGAATGCGCCAGCGCCGGGTCTCCAGGCCGTAGGCCAGGTCGACCTGCAGCGGCCCCACCGGGCTGTTGTAGCGCACGCCGGTGCCCACGCCATAGCGTGGACGCAGGTCGGTGGGCCGGTCGGCCACCGAGCCGGCGTCGATGAACACGGTGTGCTCCCAGTCGGTGAGCACGCCATTGCGCCGGATGGGGCGCTGCCATTCGACACTCGCCACCCCCAGGTAACGCCCGGGCAGGACGCTGCCATCGGCCTGGGCCACGCCCAGCTCGCGCACGCCGTAGCCGCGCACGCTGACGTCGCCGCCCGCCAGGAACCGCTGCGTGGCCGGGATGCGGGCGCGTTCGGCCGCCCACACCGCGCCACCCTCCAGGCGCACCGCCAGGCGCCCGGCGTCGTTGTCTCCGGCCGACAGCGGCCACAGCGATTGCCAACGCAACCGACCGCGCAGGTAGGGCAGGTTTTCCGTACCGCCCAGGGTCATGCCGGCGCCCAGTTCCACCGCCAGGCCGTGGCCGCTGCGGGGCAGCACCAGGCTGTCGAAGCGGCGGCGCGTCCAGGCGTAGTTGGCGCTGACGGCCGACTCGGCCTGCAGTGGTCCGAGCGCCCGCAGCGCCGCGCTGTCGCTGCGGGCGCGGTCGTACTGCAGGTAGAAGCTGCGGTCCAGCGCGGCGGTGGTGTGGGATCGGCCGGCGCGCAGCCGCTGGCTGGTGATGGCCAGATCGTCGCTGCGTTCGCGCTGGGCCAGCGCGCCGGTGCTCCAGCGCCAACCGCCATCGTCCACCGGCGACGCCAGCTCGGCTTCCAGCAAAGGTGTATCGCGCTCCAGCCGGGCGCGTGTGGTGGCCCGCCAGTTCAGGCCGGGCACCTGGTGGTGCACGTGCTCGATGCTCAGGCGCGGGCCGCTGTCGGTGCTGGCGCCGACGCCCAGCACCAGCTTCTGGCGCGGGCTCTCGCGCAGCTGCAGCACGACCGGCGCGGCCTCCGGCGGACCGGCGGTGTCCACATAGACGAAGGCCGATGCGTAGTAGCCGCTTTCGGCCAGGCGCTGCTGGGCGGCCTGCAGGTCGGCCAGGGCGTAGACCCGTCCCGGCACCAGCCCGGCCAGGCGGGCCAGGCGCACGGCGTTCTCGGCCGGGTAGCGGTTGGCGCCTTCCACCCGCACCTCGCCCAGTGTGTAGGCGGCACCCAGGTCCAGCACCAGGCTCAGGTGGGCGCTGTGGCTGTCGGGGTCGATGTCGGCCAGGCTCTCCGCGAGACGGGCGGTGGGGTAGCGCGTGCCCGTGAGGCTGCGCAGGGTGCTGGCCTTGGCCTCGTCCCAGGCCGCCTGGGTAAAGCCCAGGCCAGGGCTCAGCGACCAGGCCTCGCGCACCGCCTGAAGGCGCGCGGCGGCCTCGGGGTCGGCGCTGGCCTGCGGGGCCAGATCGATGCGCACGGAGGCCACCTGTGTGGCCGGGCCAGGGTCGACCTCGATCAGGACCCGGGGCCGGGCGGCGCCGGCTGGGTCGGGGTCGGCCACGCGCAGTTTCACCACCGGCGAAAAATGGCCTTGTGTGGCCAGCAGTTGCCTCAGGTCGGCCGGTGCCTGGGCCACCAGGCGTTCCAGCTCGGTGCGGTCCAGGTCGGGCAGGTCGCGAAAACGCAGGAGTTCGGTGTGGCGCAGCAGGAAGCTGCGCAGCGGTTCGGGGGCTTGCAGCTCGACCTCAAAACGCGGGCCGGCCACGGCTTCGACGCTGGGTGCTTCGGTGGCGGCCTCGGGGGTGCTGGTCTGAGCGCACAGGGTGCCGCCGCCCAGGCCCAGCAGCAGCGCGCACAGCAGCGCGCGTGGCCTTACTTGGACAGCTGGCGCATCGCGTCTTCCAGCCCCTTGAGGGTCAGCGGGAACATGCGGTGCCCCATGATCTGCTGGACGATGGAGATGCTCTGCCGGTACTGCCACACGCCCTGCGGTTCCGGGTTGATCCAGGCGAACTTCGGAAAGGCGTGGGTCAGGCGTTGCAGCCATTCGGCCCCCGCCTCTTCGTTGTTGTATTCGACACTGCCACCAGGTTGCAGGATTTCATAAGGGCTCATCGTCGCGTCGCCGACGAAAATCAGTTTGTAGTCCTTGTTGTATTTGCGGATGATGTCCCAGGTGGGAAACTTTTCGGCATAGCGCCTGCGGTTGTTCTTCCACATGAAGTCGTAGACACAATTGTGGAAGTAGTAGTACTCGAGGTGCTTGAGTTCGTTCTTGGTGGCCGAAAAGAGTTCCTCGACGCGGGCGATGTGTTCGTCCATCGTGCCGCCCACGTCCATCAGCAGCAACACTTTCACATTGTTGTGACGTTCTGGCTGCATCTTGATGTCGAGGTAGCCCGCGTTGGCCGCCGTGCGCCGGATGGTGCCGTCAAGGTCGAGTTCGTCTTCGTGGCCCTCGCGTGCGAACTTGCGCAGCCGGCGCAGCGCCATCTTGATGTTGCGCGTGCCCAGCTCCTGGCTGTCGTCGTAGTCTTTGTAGGCGCGCTGTTCCCACACCTTGACGGCGCTTTTGTTGCCACCCTTGCCGCCGATGCGTATGCCTTGCGGGTTCTGGCCGCCGTTGCCAAACGGGCTGGTGCCGCCCGTGCCTATCCACTTGCTGCCGCCTTCGTGCCGGCCCTTTTGCTCTTCGAGCCGCTTCTTGAGCGTCTCCATGAGCTCGTCCCAGTCCATCTTGGGCGCGTTGGCCTTCTGCTCGTCGCTGAGGAGGCGTTCCATTTCCTTGCGCAGCCAGTCGGCGGGGATGGGCTTGGTGAAGTCGGCCAGCATCTCCACGCCCTTGAAGTAGGCGGCGAACGCGCGGTCGAACTTGTCGAAGTGCTTCTCGTCCTTCACCAGCGCGGTGCGGCTCAGGTAGTAGAAGTCGTCCATGGTGCAGGCGTCGGGGTTGCGCGGCCCGACCACGTCGGCCTGCATTGCCTCCAGCAGGGTCAGGTATTCCTTGACCGACACCGGCAGCTTGGCCGCCCGCAGCGTGTAGAAGAAGTCGATCAGCATGGGGCCTCCTTGGGGTTCAGCCCCTGGGCTTGGTCATCTGGTGGTTCAGGTGCGCCTTCACCGCCGGCCACTCGCTGGCGATGATGCTGTAGACACAGGTGTCGCGCAGGCTGCCGGCGGCGGCCGGGTGCGGGTTGACCTGGTGGTTGCGCAGCACGCCGTCGAGCTTGGCGCCCAGGCGTTCGATGCCTCTGCGGCTCTGGTGGTTGAAGAAGTGGGTGCGGAACTCCACAGCGATGCAGCCCAACTGCTCGAACGCATGGCTCAGCAGCAGGCGCTTGCACTCGGTGTTCACGGGGCTGCGCTGCACGGCGCGGCGGTACCAGGTGGAGCCGATCTCGACGCGTCGGTTCGTGGCATCGATGTTCATGTAGGTGGTCATGCCCACCGCCCGCCCGGCCAGCCCGCCTTCGAGCGCAATGACCGCAAACGGCAACATGCTGCCTTTGGCTTGCAGGCCCAGGCGGCGGTCGATTTCGGCCGCCATGCCCTCGGGCGTGGGGATGGCGGTGTACCAGTGGTCCCACAGGTCGCCGTCGTTGACCGCTTCCACCAGGTCGTCGTGGTGCTGCTGGCCCAGGGGTTCCAGCCGTGCGTTGAGACCGACGAAGGTGATGGGTTCAGGCCACATGGGTTTACTCCGGGGTGCGGGTGGGTGACCGTGCCGCGCGCCAGCGCCGCGCGGCCTGCAGGCCCAGCCCGCCGCCGAGGCCCACCAGGGCGATGGCGATCAGGCTGGCGGTGCCATAGCCTTCGCTGAACAGGTCCAGTCCAAGCAACTGGCCGAGCCCGAAGCCGGCCAGTGCGCCGCCCACGAAGCCGATGGCGTCGGACAGGCCTTCCATCAACGGGTGCTGGGCCATGGCGGGCTTTCAGCGGTTGCGCTGGTTCATGAAGACCAGTTTTTCGAACAGGGTCACGTCCTGCTCGTTCTTGAGCAGCGCGCCCACCAGCGGCGGGACGCTGACCTTGTCGTCCTGGCTCTGCAGGGCTTCGAGCGGGATGTCCTCGGCCATCAGCAGCTTGAGCCAGTCCAGCAGCTCGGAGGTGCTGGGCTTCTTCTTCAGGCCCGGCAGGTTGCGGATGTCGAAGAAGGTCTTCATGGCCGCGGTCAGCAGCTCGTTCTTCAGCTGGGGGAAATGCACGTCCACGATCTGTTTCATCGTGGTGGCGTCGGGGAACTTGATGTAGTGGAAGAAGCAGCGGCGCAGGAAGGCGTCGGGCAGCTCTTTTTCGTTGTTGGAGGTGATGAACACCAGCGGCCGGTTCTTGGCCTTGACCAGCTCGCGCGTCTCGTAGCAGTAGAACTCCATGCGGTCGAGTTCGCGCAGCAGGTCGTTGGGGAATTCAATGTCGGCCTTGTCGATCTCGTCGATCAGCAGCGCCACCGGCTCCTCGGCGGTGAAGGCCTGCCACAGCACGCCCTTGACGATGTAGTTGTGGATGTCCTTGACCCGCTCGTCGCCCAGCTGGCTGTCGCGCAGGCGGCTGACCGCGTCGTATTCGTACAGGCCCTGCTGCGCCTTGGTGGTGCTCTTGATGTGCCACTGCAGCAGGGGCATGTTCAGCGCCTGGGCCACTTCCTCGGCCAGCATGGTCTTGCCGGTGCCGGGCTCGCCCTTGACCAGCAGCGGGCGCTTGAGCGTGATGGCGGCGTTGACCGCCAGCATCAGGTCTTGCGTGGCGACGTAGTTTTCTGAGCCTTTGAATTTCATGGTGGTCGGTGGTGCAGGGTCTGTGCGGGGGCCGAGGTCCGTGTCCGGGGGCGGAAAATCGGCGCGGATCGAGTCTATATAATCCGCCGTTGATTTTCGTCAAACGACCCACCCATTGTGCTTGCAAAATGAACAAACAGTTGTCCCCTCTGCTGAAGCCGGTTGTCGCTCTGGTGACCTTGACCCTGGCGACGTTTGCGGCCCAGGCCCAGGCCGTTGCGGGCGACGTCAAGGCGGGTGAGTCCAAGGCGGCCATGTGCATCGGTTGCCACGGCATCCCGGGCTACCAGAACAGCTTCCCCGAGATCCACAAGGTGCCCAAGATCCAGGGCCAGTCGGACAAATACATCGTCAGCGCCCTGACCGCCTACAAGAAGGGCGACCGCAAGCACCCCTCCATGCGCGGCATCGCCACCTCGCTGAGCGAGCAGGACATGGCCGATCTGGCAGCGTTCTATGCCGCCCAGGGCACCGGCGCCATCGCCGAGACGCCTTCCAAGGCCGCGGCCGGCCCGGTGGCCGACCTGCTGACCAAGGGCGCCTGCGTGTCCTGCCACGGAGCCAATTTCAGCAAGCCCATCGACCCCAGCTACCCCAAGCTGGCGGGCCAGCATTCGGACTACCTCTACGTCGCGCTCAAGTCCTACACGGTCACGGGCAACCAGGTCGTGGGTCGCTCCAACGGCGTGATGGCCGGCATCGCCAAGCAGTTCAAGCCGGCCGAGCTCAAGCAGATCGCCAGCTACCTGGGCAGCCTGGACGGCGAGCTGCAGACCAAGCCCGAGTCGCGTTTCCGCTGATTGCCGGGTTCACCCCAGCAAAAGGCCGCTCCATGAGCGGCCTTTTGTGTTTCTGGGGGTCAGTCTCTGGTGGCGCGGGCCCGCACCCGCTCCAGGTAGGCGTGCCCATCCGGCGGACGGCCGCTGCGCTGGCTTTCCCACAACATCTCGCCCAGGCATTCCATGACCTCGTGGTGGGCGTCGTGCAGGGAATCGCGGCGCGCCACCAGCAATTCCACCGCCTGGCGAATGCCCGGCGGCTGGTCGATGGAGCACTGTTCGCTGATGGACAGGTGCATGGACAGGTGCAGGAAGGGGTTGCTGGCCTGCGGATCGGCCGCCTCCATGCGCTGCAGCGCGCTGTCCACGTCGGCCAGCTCGGCATGGAACTCCGGGTGCTCGGCCATCCACAGCTGTGCCAGCGACTCGATGGCTTCCATCGGCTGACCTTGTTGCCATTTGCTGTAGACCGAACAGAAGAAGCGCCGGACGTCGGCTTGTGAGGGGGCAAACATGGTGGCTTGAAGGGGCGATGGCGGGGGCGGACGGGGTGGCTGCGGAGCATAAGCGAGAATCGCCACACCACCCGTTGACCGATTTTCAAACCCTCCGGAGGAGACCCCATGACCCAAGCCTTCATCTGCGACGCCATCCGCACCCCCATCGGCCGCTACGGTGGCGCGCTGAGCAGCGTGCGCACCGACGATCTGGCCGCCATCCCGCTGCGTGCCCTGATGGCGCGCAACCCGAACGTGGACTGGGCCAGCGTGGTGGACGTGATCTTCGGCTGCGCCAACCAGGCCGGCGAGGACAACCGCAACGTCGCCCACATGGCTTCGCTGCTGGCGGGCCTGCCGCTGGAGGTGCCGGGTGCCACCCTCAACCGCCTGTGTGGCTCAGGCATGGACGCCGTGGGCACGGCCGCGCGCGCCATCAAGTCGGGCGAGGCCGGCCTGATGATCGCCGGCGGCGTGGAGAGCATGAGCCGCGCGCCCTTCGTGATGCCCAAGGCCGAGAGCGCCTTCAGCCGCAGCAACGCGGTGTACGACACCACCATCGGCTGGCGCTTCGTCAACAAGCTGATGAAGGAAAAATACGGCGTCGACTCCATGCCTGAGACGGCCGAGAACGTGGCCACCGACTACCGAATCGAACGCGAGGCGCAGGACCGCATGGCCCTGGCCAGCCAGATGAAGGCCGTGGCCGCGCAGCAGGCCGGGCACCTGGCGGCCGAGATCACGCCGGTGAGCATCGCCCAGAAGAAGGGCGAGGCCATCGTGGTGAGCCAGGACGAACACCCGCGCGCCACCAGCCTGGAGACGCTGGCCAAGCTCAAGGGCGTGGTGCGCCCCGACGGCACGGTGACCGCCGGCAACGCCAGCGGCGTGAACGACGGCGCCTGCGCGCTGATCCTGGCGAACGAAGCGACGGCGGCCAAAAACGGCCTGACGCCGCGTGCCCGCGTGGTGGGCATGGCCACGGCCGGCGTGCCGCCGCGCATCATGGGCATCGGCCCGGCGCCGGCCACGCAGAAGCTGCTGGCGCAGACCGGCATCTCGCTGGCGCAGGTCGACGTCATCGAGCTCAACGAAGCCTTCGCGGCCCAGGGCCTGGCGGTGCTGCGCCAGCTGGGCCTGCAGGACGACGACCCGCGCGTGAACCAGTGGGGCGGCGCGATCGCGCTGGGCCACCCGCTGGGCGCCAGCGGTGCCCGCCTGGTGACCACCGCCACCAGCCAGCTGCACCGCGTGGGCGGGCGCTACGCGCTGTGCACCATGTGCATCGGCGTGGGGCAGGGCATCGCGCTGCTGCTGGAGAAGGTTTGAGCCTTGCGCTGATCACCGACCCGTATTTCTATGCGGTGTCCATCCCGGCGGTGCTGCTGCTGGGCTTGAGCAAAAGCGGCTTTGGCGCCGGCTTCGGTTCGCTGGCGGTGCCCATGATGGCCCTGGCCGTCTCGGTGCCGCAGGCGGCCGCCATTCTGATGCCGGTGCTGCTGATGATGGACCTGCTGGGCCTGGCCGCTTTCCGCAAGGACTTCGACATCCCGATGCTGAAGTTCCTCATCCCCTGCGGCCTGGTCGGCATCGTGATCGGCGCCTTGTTGTTCCGCGTCCTGCCCGCCCATGTGGTGGCGGGCCTGGTGGGCGTCTTCACGCTGGTGTTCCTGGCCCAGCGCCTGCTGTTTCCGCCCAAGCCGGACAGCGCGCCGCCGCCACGCTGGCTGGGGGCCTTGCTCACGGCCACCTCGGGTTTCACCAGCTTCATCGCGCACGCTGGCGGTCCGCCGATCAACGCCTACATGATTCCGCTGAAGTTCTCGCCGGTGAAGTTCACCGCCACCATGGCGGTGTTCTTCTTCGTCATCAACCTCAGCAAGTGGGTGCCCTATGGCCTGCTGGGCCTGCTGGACACGCGCAACATGGTCACCTCGCTGGCCTTGCTGCCTTTTGCGCCGGTGGGGGTGTGGGCGGGGGTCAAGGTCGCGCGGCGCATCCAGCCCAGGTTGTTCTACCGGTTGGTCTACACCGGCATGTTCCTCACCGGCGTCAAGCTGCTGTGGGACGCCTTCGCCCACGTGGGCTGACGCGGGGCCGGCTTTTGTAAGATGCCGGTCTCGTACAGGAGATCCGCATGCCAGTTGTTGTTGTCGCCAATCCCAAGGGGGGCGTGGGCAAGTCCACCCTGGCCACGCAGGTGGCGGGTTATTGGGCTCGCCAGGGCCACGCGGTCATGCTGGGCGATGTCGACCGCCAGCAGTCGGCGCGCCTGTGGCTGAACCTGCGGCCCGAGGCGGCGCGACCCATCGCGACCTGGGACGCCGGCCCTGATCTGATCGTCAAACCGCCCCGGGGCACCACCCACGTGGTGCTGGACACGCCCGGGGGCTTGCACGGCTGGCGTTTCAAGGACGTCATCAAGCTGGCCGACAAGGTCATCGTGCCGCTGCAGGCCAGCATCTTCGACATGTACGCCACCCGTGCCTTCATCGACGAGCTGGTTGAACTGCGCAAGGGCGAACGCCCGGAGATCGGTGTGGTGGGCATGCGGGTGGACGGCCGCACCATCGCCTTCGACAAGCTGACCGAGTTTGTCCAGGGCCTGGGCCTGCCGGTGCTGGGCCACCTGCGCGATACCCAGAACTACGTGCACCTGGCCGCGCGTGGCCTGACCGTGTTCGACGTGACGCCCGGCCGGGTGGAAAAAGACCTCCTGCAATGGGAAGGCATCTGCCAATGGCTGGACGCATGAAACACTTTCACACCCTTGACGACCTGGCCGCCGAGGTGGGGCGCGAGGTGGCGCTGAGCGACTGGGTCGCTGTCACGCAGGCGCAGATCCAGCTGTTTGCCGACGCCACCGGCGACCACCAGTGGATACACATTGACGAAGCGCGCGCCCGCAGCAGCCCGTTTGGCTCGACCATCGCCCACGGTTTCCTCACGCTGTCGCTGGTGCCGCGGTTCTTTGACACCACGATGGTGGTGGAGGACCTGCGCATGGGCGTGAACTACGGCCTGAACAAGGTGCGCTTCACCGCGCCCGTGCCGGCGGGCAGCCGGGTGCGGGGCCGCCTGGTGCTCAAGGCGGTGGAGCCCATCGCCGGCAACGGTCTGCAGGCCACCTGGGATGTGACGGTGGAGCGCGAGGACGGCGGCAAGCCGGCCTGCGTGGCCGAGATGCTGGTCAGGTACTACCGTTGAAGCCGTTCTGGCGCCAGGCCTCGAAGCCGGCCACCGCCACCGCGTTCGACAGGTTCAGGCTGCGCTGACCGGCCCGCATGGGCAGGCGCAGGCGCTGCGCGAGCGGGAACTGTTCGCGCACCGCTTCGGGCAGGCCCTGGGTCTCGGCGCCGAACACCAGCCAGTCGCCCGGCTGGAAGCGGGCCTCGAAGGCGTTGTGCGAACCCCGCGTGGTGAAGGCGAACATGCGCTCGGCGGGCGGTTGTTCCGTGGCCAGCAGCGCGGCCCAGCTGGCGTGGCGGCGCAGCTCGGCGTACTCGTGGTAGTCCAGCCCGGCACGCTTCAGCAGCTTGTCGTCCATCGAGAAACCCAGCGGTTCCACCAGGTGCAGCGTGTTGCCGGTGTTGGCGCACAGGCGGATGACGTTGCCGGTGTTGGGCGGGATTTCGGGGTGCACGAGGACGATGTGGAACATGGCGCGCGCATCATACCGAGGGCGCTCAGTCGCCGTCCGGCGTGCGGGCGAAGGCCAGGCCGCTGACCGATGCCACGCCAGCGCGCAGCAGCACCTCGGCCGCCGCGTTCAGCGTGGCGCCGGTGGTCATCACATCGTCCACCACCAGCACATGCCGGCCCCGCAGTGCCGCCTGGTGCCGAGGGGTCACCGCCAGCGACTGGCGTGCATGGCGCAGCCGGTCGGCGCGCGACAGCCGGATCTGGTCGGGGCCGTCGCCCAGCTTGCTCAGGCCATCGGACAGCACATGGCCGGCGCCCAGGGCCTTGGCCAGCTCCCAGGCCTGGTTGTAGCCGCGGCTGGCCAGGCGGGCCGGGCTCAGCGGGATGGGCAGCACGGTGTCGGCCTGCGCCAGTGCCTGCCGAACCTCGGCGCGCTGCCAGGCCAGTTCCGCCATGAAGCGGGCCCAGGCGGGCTCGCCCTGGAACTTGAAGCGTGCCACCAGCGTGTGCCAGGGGTAGGCGTAGTCGACCACGCCGCAGCAAGCCCGCAGCGCCGGCGGGTGGCGCAGGCAACGGCCGCAGGGCAGGGCGCCGTCGGTGCCGGGGGGCAAGCGGTGGGCGCAGCACGGGCAGCGTGGCACGGCCATGCCGAAGCGCCGCAGGCAGCCATGGCACACCGGCGTGGCCGGCCAGCGGCCACACACCTGACAGCGCGACAAGGGCCTGCCCATCCGGATGTCCACGTCAATGCCTCCCCGGTGCCCGCTGGCGGCGCGCAGGCTGTGCAATGACTATACTGCCCGGCCGCCGTCTGGCCCATCTTGTCCTCGCCACCATGCCCACCTTCCTGCCCAGCGACATCGCCGCCAGCCCCTGGCTGCACGAGGAAGTCGGGCGCCGCATGGCGGAGCGGCTGGCATGGATACGGCTGCGGCCCGCCGCCTGGCTCAACTGGGCGCCGCTGGCGGGGGGGCGGCAGGCCCACGCGGCGGTGCGCGCGGCCTACCCCGAAGCCCAGGCCTGGCTGGACGGCCCGCAGGCCGAGCGGGCGTTGGCTGAGCTGCAGCCGGCGCGCGGCTGGAACCCGTTCAAGCGCCAGCCCAGGCTGGCACTGGCCCTGGCAGGGCAGACGGTGGACATGGTCTGGTCCAACATGGCCCTGCACGCCGAGCCCGAGCCCGCGGCGCGGCTGGCCGACTGGTTCGCACGCCTCAACGTCGATGGTTTCCTGATGTTTTCCTGCCTGGGCCCGGACACCCTGCGCGAACTGCGTGAGCTGCACCTGCGCCAGGGCTGGGCGGAGCCATCGCTGCCCTTTGTCGACATGCACGACTGGGGCGACCGCCTGGTGGGCGCCGGTTTCGCCGAGCCGGTGATGGACATGGAGCGCATCGTGCTCACTTACAGCGGCGCCGACGCCTTGCTGGCCGACCTGCGCGAACTGGGCCGCAACCGCCACCCGCAGCGCTTTGCAGGCTTGCGTTCGCGCGCCTGGGGACGGCGGTACCGCGAGGCGCTGGAGGCGGGCCTGCCACGCGATGCCGACGGGCGGCTGTTGCTGACATTCGAGATCGTCTACGGCCACGCCTTCAAGCCGCGCCCAAGGCTCAAACCCGGCGAGGCCAGCGCGATTTCGCTGCAGGACATGCGCAACATGCTGCGCGCGCCCAGGCAGGGTTGAGCGTTTGCTCGGCCACCGCGGAGAAACCCACCCCCGGCGCCGCTACAATTGGCGCCGATCAAGAAGTGTTGGGGTATTTTCCCCGGCTGGCTGGCGCCCTGGTGAGCACCAGAGGCGGCGCGGCCGTTTTGGGTGTGCAAGCATGGCCGATTCCCGCCCGCCGCTGCGCTTCGCGACCGTGACCGATCAGGGCACGCTGTGGCGGTTGAAGCGCAATTGCGCGTTGGCGCCGCGGCAGGTCGCTGTGTGCTTCGGCCTGTTGTGTGGGCTGTCGCTGTGTGTGGGCCTGTTCTCCTGGTCGCAGGGCGCGGTGCTGGTCTTGCCTTTCACGGCGATCGAGCTGGTGGTGGCCGGTGTGGCGTTCCTGTTGTACGCCCGCCATGCCACCGATGGCGAGTGCATACGGCTGGAGCCGGGCCGCCTGGTGGTGGAGCTCGAATCGGCCGGCCGGCTGCAGCGCACCGAGTTCGCACGCGACGGGGTCCGCATCGGGCCCCGCGATGGCGACGGGGCCTTGATCGAGGTGAGCGCGGGCAACCGCAAGGTCAGGGTGGGGCGATTCATGAGAGCGGAACTGCGGCCGGCCCTGGCGCGCGAGATTCGACAGGCCCTGCACGGCAACGCGTGACGCAAATGTCGCACGGGCCGGGCAGGGGGCAAAAGTTTGGTGTAATCGAACGTTGATATAAATCAATAGTTATATTTGAGGCGAGATCAAAAGTGAGCACGATGAAACAAGCAGCAGAATCGGTGCGCCAGTGCGCGACTGGCCTGAAATCCGCCGCTGCCACCCTGGTGGCGGGCGCGGGTGCCTGGATCAGCACCGCCGCCCATGCGGTCAACGACCTGCCGGGCGGTCCTGCGGTCAATCAGCTCAACTTCGCTCCGGCGGTGACCAAGATCGCCGAAGAGCAGCACTGGCTGCACTGGTTCATGATGATCTTGTGCCTGGTGATCTTCGTGATCGTCTTCGGCGTGATGTTCTACTCCATCCTCAAGCACCGCAAGTCGGTCGGCCACAAGGCGCAGGAACTGCCCGAGCCGATCTGGGTGGAACTGGGCTGGACCATCGTCCCGCTGCTCATCGTCATCGGCATGGCCCTGCCGGCCACCAAGGTGCTGGTCGCGCAGAAGGACACCACCAACAGCGACGTGACCATCAAGGCCACGGGCATGCAGTGGAAGTGGGGCTATGACTACATCAAGGGCGAGGGCGAAGGCATTGGCATCGTCTCCACCCTGGACCAGTCGCACCGCGAACTGTCGAACAACCCGAAAGCCGGCGACCGTCCCGACGACTACCTGCTCAAGGTCGATCACCCGCTGGTCGTGCCCGTGGGCAAGAAGATCCGCATCATCACCACCGCCAACGACGTGATCCACGCCTGGATGGTGCCGGCCTTTGGCGTCAAGCAGGATGCGATCCCCGGCTTCGTGCGCGACACCTGGTTCCGTGCCGAAAAAACCGGCGACTTCTACGGCCAGTGCGCCGAGCTGTGCGGCAAGGAACACGCCTACATGCCCATCCACGTGAAAGTGGTGAGCGCCGCGGAATACACCGCCTGGGTCGATGGCAAGAAGAAGGCCATGGCCGCCGCCGCCGATGACCCAAGCAAGGTCTGGACCCTGGCCGATCTGGTCAAGCGTGGCGAGTCGGTCTACGCCGCCAACTGCGCCGCCTGCCACCAGGCCAACGGCAAGGGCGCTGGCCCGATCAAGCCCCTCGACGGCGCTGCCGTGGTGCTGGACGCCGACAAGAACAAGATGATCTCGGTGCTGCTCAACGGCCAGAACAACGGCGCCATGCCGGCCTGGAAACAGCTCAACGACACCGAGCTGGCGGCCGTGATGACCTTCGCCAAGAACAACTGGTCCAACAAGACCGAACAGCTCGTTCAGCCGGCCGACGTCCTGGCCGCCCGCAAGTGAGCCTGTGCAAAGAATCTGAGATCGTAAGGAAAGCCAAATGAGTGCAGTACTTGACCACCACGATGCGCATGGGCACGGCCACGACGACCACCACGCCCCGACGGGCTGGCGTCGCTGGGTGTTCGCCACCAACCACAAGGACATCGGCACGCTGTACCTGCTGTTCAGCTTCACGATGCTGATGATTGGCGGCGTGCTGGCCCTGGGCATCCGCGCCGAGCTGTTCCAGCCCGGCCTGCAACTGCTGAACCCGCAGCTGTTCAACCAGCTCACCACCATGCACGGCCTGATCATGGTGTTCGGCGCCATCATGCCGGCCTTCGTGGGCTTCGCGAACTGGATGATCCCGCTGCAGATCGGCGCATCCGACATGGCCTTCGCGCGCATGAACAACTTCAGCTTCTGGCTGATGATCCCCGCCGCGATCATGCTGGTGGCCTCCTTCTTCATGCCTGGCGGCGCGCCCGCCGCCGGCTGGACGCTGTACGCCCCGTTGACGCTGCAGATGGGCCCCTCCATGGACGCTGGCATCTTCGCCATGCACATCCTGGGTGCATCAAGCATCATGGGCTCGATCAACATCATCGTCACCATCCTCAACATGCGCGCCCCTGGCATGACGCTGATGAAGATGCCGATGTTCTGCTGGACCTGGCTGATCACCGCCTACCTGCTGATCGCCGTGATGCCCGTGCTGGCCGGCGCCATCACCATGACGCTGACCGACCGCCACTTCGGCACCAGCTTCTTCAACCCCGCCGGCGGCGGCGACCCGGTGATGTACCAGCACATCTTCTGGTTCTTTGGCCACCCCGAGGTCTACATCATGATCCTGCCGGCCTTCGGCATCATCAGCCAGATCATCCCGGCCTTCGCCCGCAAGAAGCTGTTCGGCTACGCCTCCATGGTGTACGCCACCGGCTCCATCGCCATCCTGTCCTTCGTCGTGTGGGCCCACCACATGTTCACCACCGGCATGCCGGTGACTGGCCAGCTGTTCTTCATGTACTCGACCATGCTGATCGCCGTGCCCACGGGCGTGAAGGTGTTCAACTGGATCGCCACCATGTGGAAGGGCTCGATGACCTTCGAGACCCCGATGCTGTTTGCCGTCGGCTTCATCTTCGTGTTCACCATCGGCGGCTTCACCGGCCTGATCCTGTCGGTCGCGCCGATCGACATCCAGATGCAGGACACCTACTACGTGGTGGCCCACTTCCATTACGTGCTGGTGGCCGGTTCGCTGTATGCCCTGTTCGCTGGCGTCTACTACTGGGGCCCCAAGTGGACCGGTGTCATGTACTCCGAAACCCGCGGCAAGATCCACTTCTGGGGTTCGCTGATCACCTTCAACGTGACCTTCTTCCCGATGCACTTCCTGGGTCTGGCCGGCATGCCCCGCCGCTACGCCGACTACCCGGCGCAGTTCACCGACTTCAACATGATCGCCTCCGTCGGTGCCTTCGGCTTCGGTCTGATGCAGGTCTACTTCTTCCTGTTCGTGGTCGTGCCCATGATGCGCGGCCAGGGCCCCAAGGCCTCGCAAAAACCCTGGGATGGTGCCGAAGGCCTGGAGTGGGAAGTGCCGTCGCCCGCGCCTTTCCACACCTTCGAGAACCCGCCCAAGCTGGATGCCACCGCCACCAAGGTGATCGGCTGATCCGCCCATCCCCATGAGCGACACCACACACGCCATGACGCCTGAACAAAAAAAGAGCAACGTCCGCCTGGGCCTGATCCTGGCGTCCGTGGCCGCGGTGTTCTTCGTCGGCTTCGTCGCCAAGCGCGTGTTGTTCGGTCTGTGACACAAGCGGGCTGACACACACAATGCGAGTCCAACGCGAAAATCTCCGCATGGTGGGCAAGCTGGGCGTCATCGCGCTCGGCATGTTCGCCTTTGGTTACGCGCTGGTGCCGTTGTACAAGGCCATCTGCGAGATGACCGGCATCAACGTGCTGGCCCTGTCCGAGCGCGAAGTGCCGGGCGCCAAGCTCAAGTTGCCGGCCAACACGCAGGTCGACACCAGCCGCCTGGTCACGGTCGAGTTCGATGTCAATGCGCGCGGCCCCTGGGACTTCAAGCCCGAGCGCCGTTCCATGGAAGTGCACCCGGGTCAGCTGACCACGGTGATGTACGAGTTCCAGAACATCCAGAACCGCACCATGGCCGCACAGGCCATTCCCAGCTACGCGCCGCGCCAGGCCGCCCAGCACTTCAACAAGCTGGAGTGTTTCTGCTTCACGCAGTACACGCTGGCGCCGGGCGAGAAGAAGCAGTGGCCGGTGGCCTTCGTGATCGATCCGCGCCTGCCCAAGGACGTGACCACCATCACACTGTCCTACACCTTCTTCGAGGTGGGCGGCAAGGTGCCGGCCGAACCGGTGGCCACGCAGGCGGTGCCGCTGCCGGCACCCGCCAAGGCGGAGCGCACATGAGCAAAGGCGCGCCCGTGACCGAACGCAAGCCTGGCCTGCTCTACACCGTGCGCGCGGTGTTGTGGGGCTTCCTGGGCGTGCGCCGGCGCACCGACTACCAGCAAGACCTGGAAAAACTCAACCCGTTGCACCTGCTGGCCGTGGGTCTGGTGGTGGCGCTGGCTTTCGTGGCCGGCCTCATGCTGCTGGTGCGCTGGGTGGTGGCCTGAGCCGTCGAACAACGTTTTCAATTTCACACATTCAAATAAGCGAAAGCCCATAGGAGTGAGCATGTCATCAACCGCACACGGCACAACGCCTTACTACTTCGTCCCCGGACCCTCCCGGCATCCGGTGATGGCGGCCATCGGGCTGTTCTTCGTGATCCTGGGTGCTGGCCAATGGGTCAACGGCGCCCAGTGGGGCGCTTACTCGGTCGCCTTCGGGCTGGCCTGGTGGGGCGTGGTGCTCTTCCAGTGGTTCCGTGAATCCGTGACCGAGAGCGAAGGTGGCCTGTATGGCCACAAGGTGGACCTGTCGTTCCGCTGGAGCATGAGCTGGTTCATCTTCTCCGAAGTGATGTTCTTCGGTGCCTTCTTCACCGCCCTGTGGTGGGCGCGCGTGCATTCGGTGCCCGCCCTGGGCGGCATCGAGAACGCGCTGCTGTGGCCCGACTTCAAGGCCGTGTGGCCCAGCCTGCAGATCGGTGCCACCGCGTCGCCTGCCGGTATCGTCGAGCCCTTTGAAACCATGGGCCCGTTCTGGCTGCCCACCATCAACACCGCGCTGCTGCTGAGCTCGGGTGTCACGCTGACGGTGGCCCACCACGCGCTGCAGGACGGCAACCGTGGCAAGACCATCGCCTTCATGTGGATGACCGTGGTGCTGGGCATCGTCTTCCTGTTCGTGCAGGGCTACGAATACGCCCACGCCTACAGCGATCTCAACCTCAAGCTGTCCTCCGGCGTCTACGGCTCGACCTTCTTCATGCTGACCGGCTTCCACGGCTTCCACGTTTTCGTGGGCATGCTGATGCTGCTGTTCATCACCCTGCGGCTGCAGAAAGGCCACTTCACTAAGGAACGCCACTTCGGTTTCGAAGGCGCGGCCTGGTACTGGCACTTCGTGGACGTGGTGTGGCTGGGCCTGTACATCCTCGTCTACTGGATGTGACACGCGCCCCTGGCCACAAAAAAAGCGCCCTCGGGCGCTTTTTTCTTGCCGGCGCGGCTCAGCGCGTGGCGGGCAGGCCCGTCGGGTGTATCCAGCCCATCTTGTAGCTCAACAGCACCACCACGAACAGCAGCACCGAGAAGCCGACGCGGAAGGCGAGCGCCCGCGCCATGTGGCGGGCCTTGTCCGGCGAACTGCCCTCGGGCGGCCGGCGCATCATGAAGAACAGCGCCGCCGCCAGGCTGCCGAGGATGGCCACGAAGGCCACAATGACGAGAACTTTCATGCCCCGGATTATCCGATGAACACCCCATGGCGCCCATGAGCAAGCCGTCCCGCCACTTCTGGTGGATCACCCTGGCCACCGCCCTGGTGGTGACCGCCGGCGTGGCCCTGGGCCTGTGGCAGCTCGACCGTGCCGACCAGAAGCTGCGGCTTGCCGCCAGCATCGCCCGCCAGGGCGAACAGGCGCCGCTGGGCAACGAGGCCTTGCGTGGCGATCCACCGTCTCTGTGGCACCGTCACGCGCTGGTGCGCGGCGAGTGGGTGACCGGCGCGACCGTGTTCCTGGACAACCGGCAGATGAACGGCCGCCCTGGCTTTTTTGTGCTGACCCCGCTGCGCCTGTTGGGCAGCGGTGACGTGCTGCTGGTGCAGCGCGGCTGGGTGGTGCGCAACTTCGTCGACCGCACCCAGGTGCCCGAGGTGCCCACGCCGGCCGGGACGGTGACGCTCAGCGTGCGATTGGCCCCGCCGCCGCCCAAGCTTTATGAGCTGGGCGCTGGGGAGCCCGGCCCGATCCGGCAAAATACGGACCTGGACGCCTACGCGCGGGAGTTCCAGCTGCCCCTGCTGCCCGTCACCGCCGTGCAGCTCGGCGACACCGCCGACGGCCTTTCGCGGAACTGGCCGCAGCCGGCCACCGACGTTCACAAACACCATGGCTACGCCTTCCAGTGGTTTGGCCTCAGCACCCTGTTCACCCTCTTGTATGTCTGGTTCCAAATCATCGCCCCCCGCCGACGCGCGCGCACCCATGGCCGCGGATGAGCCCCTGGGGCTGACCGTGCATTCGCTGCCGCAGTGGGACGCGACCGCCGCCGAACGGACCGCCGCGACCCGCAGCGGACGCCTCAAGATGCTGGCGGTGCTGCTGGTGTGCGCGGCCCCGGTGATCGCGTCCTATTTCACCTATTACGTGGTGCGCCCCGAAGGGCGGCGCAACTACGGCGAACTGATCGATCCGCAGCGGCCGCTGCCCGCCGCCCTGCAGGGCCTGGATGCCCAGGGCCGCACGGTGTCCCTGCCCACCCTCAAGGACCAGTGGCTGCTGATCAGCGTGGCCGACAGCGCCTGCGACGCCGACTGTGAACGCCACCTTTACCTCCAGCGCCAGCTGCGCGAGGGCCTGGGCAAGGAGAAGGGCCGGCTCGACTGGGTCTGGCTGCGCACCGGCAACGCCGAACTCACGCCCGCCCTCCAGAGCGCCACCGCGCAGGCCACCGTGCTGCGGGTGGACGAAGCGGCGCTGGCCAGCTGGCTCGTGCCCGCTCCAGGCCAGCGCCTTGCGGATCACCTCTACGTGGTCGACCCACTGGGCAACTGGATGATGCGCTTCCCGGCCCAGGCCGATCCGGCCCGCGTGCGGCGCGACCTCGACCGCCTGCTGCGCGCCTCGGCCTTCTGGGACAAGGAAGGCCGGCCCTGATGGATGCCTCGTCGCTTGTGGACCTGTCGCCCGCCAGCCGCCTCATGCTGATGGGCGTGCTGGTGGCGGTGCTGCCGCTGCTGTGGGTGTGGCGGCGCCAGCCGCACGCCACGCCGGCGCAGCGGCTGAAGCTGCTCACCGTCGTGACCCTGTTCCTGACCTTCGATCTGGTGCTGTTCGGCGCCTTCACCCGCCTGACCGATTCGGGCCTGGGCTGCCCCGACTGGCCCGGCTGCTACGGCGCCGCCAGCCCGCTGGGCGCCCACGCCGACATCAGCGCCGCGCAGGCCGCCATGCCCAGCGGCCCGGTCACCTTTCCCAAGGCCTGGGTGGAAATGGTCCACCGCTACCTGGCCACCGGCGTGGGGGTGCTGATCACCGTGCTGGCCGCCGTCACCTGGCAGCAGCGACGCCGGGTGCCGGTGTCGCCCTGGTGGCCGCTGATCACCCTGGTGTGGGTCTGTGTGCAGGGAGCCTTTGGTGCCCTGACCGTCACCATGAAGCTCTTCCCCGCCATCGTCACCCTGCACCTGCTGTTCGGGCTGGGCCTGCTGGCCCTGCTGCGCGCGCAGGCCGTGCAGTACGCGCGTGCCGACCTGTCCTGGCCGGTGTCGCCCTTGCCGCGCGGCACGGTGCTGGCGCTGTGGGGCGTGTTCGTGCTGCTGTGGCTGCAGATCGCGCTGGGCGGCTGGGTCAGCACCAACTACGCGGTACTGGCCTGCAGCGAATTCCCGATGTGCCAGGGCGCCTGGTGGCCCGCCACCGATTTCTCAGCCGGCTTCGAGCTGTGGCGCGAACTGGGACGCGACAGCCGGGGAAGCGCGATTCCTTTCGCCGCGCTCACCGCCATCCACATGGCCCACCGCGTGATGGCGCTGCTGGTGCTGGCGGCGTTGCTGTGGACCGCGTGGCGGCTGCGGCGCGCCGGTGCCGCCATGCTGCGGCACCAGGCCCGCTGGATCGCCTTTGGCGCCCTCTGGCAGCTGGGCACCGGCCTGAGCAACGTGGTGCTGGACTGGCCGCTGCTGGCCGCCGTGGCCCACACGGGGGGCGCCGCCGCGTTGGTGGTGGCCCTGACCGGCGTGCTGCTGTCGGTGCGCGCCGCGCCCGTTTCCGCCCCTTCCACGGGCCTTCGCCCATCGACCACAGGACGTCCCGCATGAGCGCGCCCGACACCACCGCCACCGTGGCCGCGCCACTGCCTTCCACCTGGCGCCAGTTCAACGCGCTGACCAAGCCGCGCGTGATCCAGCTGATCGTCTTCTGTGCCCTCATCGGCATGGTGCTGGCCGTGCCCGGCCTGCCCACGCTCCCGCAACTGGGGCTGATGGCGGTGGCCTGTTTCGGCATCTGGCTGGTGGCCGGCGCGGCCGCGGCCTTCAACTGCGTGGTCGAGCAGCACATTGACGCCAAGATGAAGCGCACGGCCTGGCGCCCCACCGCCAAGGGCCAACTCAGCAACACCCAGACACTGACGTTCTCGGCCGTGTTGTGTGGCATCGGCTCGGCCATCCTCTACCTGTGGGTCAACCCGCTGACCATGTGGCTGACCTTCGCCACCTTCGTCGGCTACGCGGTCATCTACACCGTCATCCTCAAGCCGCTGACGCCGCAGAACATCGTCATCGGCGGTGCCTCGGGCGCCATGCCGCCGGTGCTGGGCTGGACGGCCATGACCAACGTGGTCGCGCCCGAGGCGCTGATCCTGTTCCTCATCATCTTCCTCTGGACACCGCCGCACTTCTGGGCGCTGGCGCTGTACCGGGTGGAGGACTACCGCAAGTCGGGCCTGCCCATGCTGCCGGTCACCCATGGCTCCGAGTTCACGCGGCTCAACATCCTGCTGTACACCTTCATCCTGTTCGCCGCTTGCCTGCTGCCCTTCGTGATGCGCATGAGCGGCTGGCTCTACCTGGCCGTGGCGGTGCTGCTGAGCATCGGCTTCTGCGCCTACGCCTGGGCGCTGTGGCGCAACTATTCCGATGCCCTGGCCCGCAAGACCTTCCGTTTTTCCCTGATCCATCTCTCGCTGCTGTTCGCCGCGCTGCTGGTCGATCACTACATCGCATGACCGCCATGACGTTCACCCGCCGCAGCCTCTTGTTGACCGCCGCCGCCCTGGCCGCCTGCTCGCCCGACAAGCCCGCCTTCGCCGGCATCGACATCACCGGGGCCGACTACGCCAGCGGCTTCGACCTGTCCGACCACAACGGGCAGCGCCGCACCCTGGCCGACTTCAAGGGCAAGGTGGTGGTGGTCTTCTTTGGCTACACCCAGTGCCCCGACGTCTGCCCCACGGCCATGACCGAGCTGGCCAACGTCAGGCGCCAGTTGGGCGCTGATGGCGACAAGCTCCAGGGCATCTTCATCAGCGTCGACCCCGAGCGCGACACGCCCGAGGTGCTCAAGGCCTACATGGCCAACTTCGACCCCAGCTTCGTGGCCCTCACGCCCACGCTGGACCAGCTGCCCGAGCTCGCCAAGGCCTTCAAGATCTACTTCAAGAAGGTCGACGGCAAGACCGCCACCAGCTACACCATGGACCACTCGGCCGGCAGCTATATCTTTGACGGCAGCGGCCGCGTGCGGCTGTACCACCGTTATGGCAGTCCCATCGAGGGCCTGACCAGCGACGTGCGCATTCTCCTGAAAGGCTGATGCCCATGAGCATCTGGCACACCCCCTTTCCCCTGGAGCAGGCCAACCAGCGGGGTGCTGGCTGCGCCAACGGCCACCTGGGCATCGAACTCACCGAAGTGGGCGAGGACTTCCTGGCCGGGCGCATGCCAGTGGACGCACGCACCCGCCAGCCGGCCGGTGTGTTGCATGGCGGTGTGTCCGTGGTGCTGGCCGAGACCCTGGCCTCGTGGGCCGCGTCCTATGTCGTCGACCCGGCGCGGTTCCACTGCGTGGGCCAGGAAATCAACGCCAACCACGTGCGCGCCGTGGAGGGTGGCTGGGTGTTCGGCGTGGCGCGCCCGCTGCACATCGGCCGCAGCACCCAGGTGTGGGACGTGCGCATCAACAACGAGGCCGGCAAGCTGGTCTGCGTGTCGCGCGTGACCATGGCCGTGCTGGCCACCCCCAACCGCTACTGAGCACCGAACCGCAGGCCGCCATGGACACCCAGCGCACCCCCTTGCCGGCGGCCGTGCCCCACAGCGTGTTCGAGGACACCTTGGGGCTGATGACCGGCTGCCTGTTCGTCGCGCTGGCCGTGTTGATGTTCCGCGAAAGCCAGCTCTTCACCGGCGGCACCACCGGCCTGGCCTTCGTGCTGCACTACCTCAGCGGCTGGCCGCTGGGGGCCTGGTTGTTCGTGGTCAACCTGCCCTTCTACGTCTTCGCCTGGCTGGCCCTGGGGCCGGTGTTCACGCTCAAGTCCTTCGTGGCCGTCGGCCTGATGTCGCTTTACGTCGAGGCGCTGCCGAGCCTGCTGTCCTTTGGCCACCTGGACCCGGCGTTCGCGGCGGTCATGGCCGGGCTGCTGGCCGGCACCGGCATCCTCATCCTCATCCGCCACGGCGCCAGCCTGGGCGGCATCGGCGTGCTGGCGATCTACCTGCAGAAGACGCGCGGCTGGCGCGCCGGCACGGTGCAGATGGGCGCCGACGTGCTCATCCTGCTGGGTGGCCTGGTGGTGCTGTCGCCGCTGCAACTGCTGCTGTCGGTGCTGGGGGCGGTGGCGGTCAACCTCGTCATCGGCGTGAACCACCGCACCGACCGTTACTTCGGCGTCTGAAACGCCCGGGCCATCAGTCGACCTTGGCGCCGCTGAGCTTGACCACGCGCTCGTACTTGCTGCGTTCGCGTTTCATGAAGTCGTCGAACTGCTCGGGCGTGCTGGGCGCCGGTTCGGCCATCAGGTTGGCGAAGCGGGTTTTCACTTCAGTGGACTTCAGCGCGTCCACGAAGGCCACATTGAGCCTGTTCACCACATCACGAGGCGTGCCGGCCGGGGCGATCAGGCCCCACCAGGTGTCGATGGCAAAGCCCTTGTAGGTCTCGGCCACGGTGGGCACCTCGGGCATCACGGCCGAGCGCTCCAGCGTGGTCACGGCCAGGGCCTTGAGCTTGCCCGAGCGGATGTTGGGCGCGGCCGTGGCCAGGTTGTCGAAGTTGAAGTCGACCTGGCCCGACAGCAGCGCCAGCTGCGCCGGGTTGCCCCCGTTGTAGGGAATGTGCAGCGCAAAGATGCCGGCCTGGTTCTTGAACATCTCGCCCGCCAGGTGGCCGGCGCTGCCGTTGCCGCCCGAGCCGTAGTTGAGCTTGGCCGGGTTGGCCTTGGCGTACTTCACCAGGTCGGCCAGGCTCTGGATGTTCAGGCGCTGCGCGGTGTCGGCGTTGATCACCAGCACGTTGGGCACCCGCAGCATCTGGGTGATGGGCGCGAAGTCCTTGGCCGGGTCAAACGGCAGCTTGCTGAACAGCCAGGGGTTGATGCCGTGGGAGGCGGTGGTGGCGATGCCCAGCGTCAGGCCATCGGGCGCCGCCTTGGCCACCGCGTCCACGCCGATGTTGCCGCCGCCGCCGGGGCGGTTCTCGATGATCACGCTGCCGAGCGTGTCCTTGACACGCTCGGCCAGGATGCGCGCCGTGACGTCGATGGGGCCGCCGGCCGCGAAGGGCACGACGATGCGCGTGGTGCGGGCCTGGGCCAGCGCGGCCACGGGCGCCAGGGCAGCGGCGGTGATCAGGGAGCGGCGTTGCATCGTCATCGGGGGTCCTTTTATGCGGCGAGCTTGTCGGCCGCGCTGGTGAACGAGTCGGCGAAGAATTCTTCCTCGGGCAGGCCGGCCTGGTGGGTGTAGTCGGCGCGTGCCGAGTCGACCACGATGGGCGCGCCACAGGCGTAAACCTGGTGGCCGGAGAGGTCGGGGACGTCCTGCAGCACGGCGCGGTGGACAAAGCCGGTGCGACCGGTCCACTGGTCTTCGGGCAGGGCGTCCGAGATCACCGGCACATAGCTCAGCCAGGGCAGGGCGGCGGCCTGTGCCAGCAGCCAGTCGTGCTGGTAGAGGTCGGCCGGGCGGCGTCCGCCCCAGTAGACCGTGGTGGGGCGGGTGATGCCCTTGGCCGCCATGTGTTCGATCAGGGCCTTGATGGGCGCGAATCCCGTGCCCGAGGCCAACAGGATCACGGGCTTGGTGCTGTCCTCGCGCAGGAAGAAGCTGCCGTAGGGGCCCTCGATGCGCAGGATGTCCTTTTCCTTCATGGCGCTGAAGACGTGGTCGGTGAACTTGCCGCCTGGCATGTGGCGCAGGTGCAGCTCCAGCCCCGGCTTGTCGGCCTGGGTGTGGGGCGCGTTGGCCATGGAGTAGCTGCGGCGGTCGCCATCGCGCAGCAGGAATTCCACGTACTGGCCAGCGTGGTACTGGAAGGTGTCGTTGGCCGGCAGTTGCAGGCGCAGGACCATCACGTCCGACGACACGCGCTCCAGCGCGCTCACACGCACCGGCATCTTCTTGATCGGGAAGGCACCGGCCTCGGTCACCTGGCGCGACTCCAGCACCACGTCGCTGGTGGCCACGCCGCAGCAGGTGAGCACGTAGCCCGCGGCTTCCTCGTCGACGCTCAAGGCCTTGCTCTGGTGGGGGCCGTGCTCGACCGTGCCCGACAGCTTCTTGCACTTGCACGAGCCACAGGCGCCGTCCTTGCAGCCATAGGGCAGGCCGATGCCCTGGCGGATGCCGGCGGCCAGCATGGCCTCGCCCGTTTCGCTGGTGAAGGTTCGGCCGCTGGGTTGTACGGTGATGGTGAATGTCATACTTGGAAATCGGTGATGCGTAAGAACAAGCGGCCCCCAAGGAGCCGCCGTGTTGCCTCCGATTGTCTCAAATTTGACCGAATGGACCTGTGCGAATGAACTTGATCGGTGCCCGCCCGGCGCGTTTCCGGCGCCTGCGTGTGTTGGTGGTGGGTTGTGGCGACGTGGGCCAGCGGGCCGCGCGCGAACTGGGCACGGCACAGGCGCGCACGCGGGTGCTGGCGCTGACCTCCTCGCCAGACCGACTGGGCGAGCTGCGCGCGCGCGGCATCACGCCCTTGCTGGGCGACCTGGACCGACCCGACACCCTGCGCCGCCTGGCCGGCCTGGGCCAGCGGGTGCTGCACCTGGCGCCGCCGCCGTCGCAGGACCTGGCCGACTGGCGGCGCGACCCACGCACCCGCGCGCTGCTGCAGGCGCTGGCGCAGCGCACGCTGCCCGGCGCGCTGGTCTATGGCTCCACCAGCGGGGTGTATGGCGATTGCGGCGGTGACTGGGTGGACGAGACCCGGGGCGTGGCGCCCCACACGCCCCGTGCCTTGCGCCGTGTCGATGCCGAGGGCTCGGTGCGCGCCTGGGGCCGTGCCCTGGGGGTGCCGGTCAACGTCTTGCGCATCCCCGGCATTTATGCGCCCGACCGCGAGGGCGGCACGCCACGCGAGCGGCTGCGGCGCGGCACGCCGGTGCTGCTGCCCGAGGACGACGTCTACACCAACCACATCCACGCCGACGACCTGGCCCGCGCCTGCGTGCGTTCGCTGTTGAAGCCCAGGCCGCAGCGGATCTTGAACGTCAGCGACGACACCGACCTCAAGATGGGCGACTATTTCGACCTCGCGGCCGATCTCTATGGCCTGGCGCGGCCACCGCGCGTGTCGCGCGCCAGCGCCCAGCAGCAGCTGCCCCTGAGCCTGTTGAGCTTCATGGGCGAGTCGCGCCGCCTGTCCAACGGCCGAATGAAACGCGAACTGCGCCTGGTGCTGCGCCACCCCACGGTGGCGCAGGGGCTGGTGCCGCCTTCCCGCTGACCGGCCGCTGACCAACGCGTGTCAGCGCTGACCCCGCACGAGGTCCAGCGCCAGGCGCAGCGGGGCGGTGACGCGCCATGACAGCGAGCGCTGGAAGCTCTCGAGGGTTTGGGCCAGGTGCCGGTAGTGTTGGTGCGCGGCGTCGAGTTCGCGGGTCAACGTGGCGGCCTGTTCTTCCAGGGCGCTGATGTGGCTGGCCAGGGCGTTGTGGTGGCCTTGCAGGCCGGCAACGTGGCCGTCCAGGGCGTTGGTCCGCGCCCGCAGGTCGTGCTCGCGCAGCAGCAGCGGAGTGATGTCCCGCCACAGTTGCGACGCGGCGGCGATGGCGCCGGGCAGGCCTGTCGCCTGGGATTCGTCGTCGACCTGGGCCGCTTGCTGCAAGGCCATGAACAAGGCCTTGACCGCTGCCGGCACATCGGCCTGCTGCTCCAGCGCGCCGGCCGGGGCATGGGCGGTTCGCAGGGCCGGATCGAGAAAATCGTCGGCGAAGACCTGGGTCTCGCTGGTGTGCATGGGCAGGCGCAGCCGGGCGGCGATGCGCGCGATTTCGCGGGCCGGCGATGCCAGCATGCGGTCGTAGTCGACCACGATGCGCTCGGCCGGCGCGGTGGCGGTCAGCGGCTGCAGCGTGTGCGCCAGCCACAGCAGGTGGTCGGTCGCGTCCGGATGGATGTGCCCGGCATGGCCGGCCAGGGACGCGCTGACGCTGAGGGGATGGCGGACCGCGATCACGTACACCACCCGCGCGCCGGTGCGCCGGAAGATGGGTTGCCAGAAGGACAGCAGGCGCGAGGTGCGCGGGTCCTTGAAGGCAAAGCTCTTGCCGCCCAGCTTGGCGTTCAGGATCTCGAACGCCTGTTCTTCGAGCGCCCGGCGTTGCGCGGCGGGGATGCGATCGAGGTCGGCGTCGACCAGGCTGTCCCACGCGACGCCAGCGGCCGACATCAAGGCCATGTTGATGGCGTTGATGTCCATGTCCTCGAAGAATCCCTTGTCGTTGACGCCCGCCATGGGAGGTTGCAGGTGCGAGCCGAGGTCGGCACCCAGGGCCACCATGGACCGCGCCAGCACGCTGGTGCCGCTGCGGTGCATGCCCAGGACAACGATGAGGGTGGCGGACGCTGACTCGCGTGTGGGGGCCATGTGGGTGGTGTGTGGAGGAGGGGTCCAGGATGTGGCGGGCCGTCGCCGCAGCCGCGCTGCCTATACTCGGCGCGATGTCCAGCACGCTGCAACGGGCCTTGGCCGGCCTACGGGAATTTTACGTTCGACGTCGGGGCGCCAGCCCGGTGGCCTTGGCCGCGCCAGCACTTGAACCCACGCCCGATGCCGACGACAGCAACTGGCTCGAGCCTCACGAGATTGCCTTCGTGTTTTGCGCCGAGGCCAATCGGCTGGAGCCCCAGGCGCGCCTGCTGTGTGCGAGCATCCGCCGCTTTGGCGGTCGCTACCGGCATGCGCCCATCTACGCGGTGTCGCCACGGTCCCACCTGGCCCTGTCGCCGGCGTCGCAGGCCGCGTTGACGGCGCTGGGCGCGCAGTGTGTGTCCCTGCCGCTCAACGAGACCGGCAGCCCCTACGGCTCCATCAACCGCATCGTGGTGGGCGCGTGGGCCGAGACCCATCTGCCGCAGCCCTATCTGGTGCTGCTGGACACCGACATGCTGTTCGTTGACGAACCCGGGTTCGTCCGCGCCGACGTGGGTGTCAGGCCGGTGGACATGAAGGGCTCGGCGACCACGGGGGAGAGCGACCCGATGGACCCTTACTGGGCGCGGCTGTGCGCGCTGGCGGGCATCGAGCTGTCCCGGCTGCCCCGCGGCCAGACGACCATGGACCAGGTCGGGATCCGGGCGTCCTACAACGGCGGTTTCACCGTGGTCCGGCGCGAGCTGGGCGTCCTGCGGCGCACGCGGGATATTTTTTTCGCCTCTTTCGAGCAGGACCTGCGGCCCCAGACCGGCGTGGCCACCGAAGTGAAGGCCTCCACCGGCCTGGTGGGCCAGGAGGCGAGCGAGTGGTGGGGCTCCAGCCAGGCGGCCCTGAGCATCGCGATCTGGTCCCTCAGTGCCGATGTGCGCGTCTACGACAGCCGCTACAACATCCCCGGCCACATCCTGGCCGACCCCTCCCGTGTGTGGGCACTGCCCGCTGGGCGTGGCCCGGTGCTGCTGCACTACCACTACCTGGCCGAGCCGACCTACCAGGCCCATCTGGACGAGGTCATGCGCCGCCTCGGCTGCACGTCCGAGGTGATGCACTGGACACGCGGGCGCCTGCCCTGGTTCGACGCCCAGGCCCGCGAGGCGGTCTGCTTCTGCACGCTGGCCATCCACGCGCCCTATCGGCGCCGGGCGCGCCAGCTGTGCGACGACGTGGCGGGTGTGGACTGGGTGGTCCTGACCGACGAGCCGGCCGACTTCCAGGACATGCCGCTGCGGGCCATCCCCTGCGTCCCCACCGGGCCGATGGCGGTGGACTACGTGGCCCGCCAGGCGCCCACGGGCGGGGGCCGGGGCACCGCCGCCTACCACGACAAACGCTTCGCCCTGGCCGCCGCGCTGGAGCGGCACCAGACGGCCCTCTTTCTCGATGCCGACTCGCGTTTCACCGCCGTGCCGCGCCTCACGGGTTTTCCGCCCGGGATCGCGGTGCTGCCGCTGGTGCGGCGCAGCGTGGCCGAACACCTGCAGGCTGCCGGTGCCTGGCGGCTGCCCGCCTTCATGGACCTGGCGCGCGAGCTGACCGGCGACACCGAGATCCTGGCGCGCGCGCCCTGGTGCCACGAAGCCTGCATCGCCATCACCCGGGACGGGCGCGAGTCGGCCTTCTTCGATGCCTGGGACCGCGCCGCCCAGTTCATGCAGGCGCGCGAGGTGTTCTCGGGAGAGGGCGGTGTCATCGGCATCGCCGCCACCCTGGCCGGCTGGACGGTGCACCTGGACGCGCTCGACGACATTGACGCCGTCCTGCGCCACGAAGGGGGCGGGCCCAAGGTGGCGTGAGGCGTGGATGCCGCCCGTCAGTGTCACTCTTCGCGTGGCGACGCGATCGCCGTGTCATCCTGGTAGCTGTCACGGATCAGCAGGAGTTGGGCCAAGTGGTCATGCACGGCGCGAACACAATCCCGGTCGAGTTTGCCGCCCTCTGCCATGCGGTCCAGTTCCTCCAGCGCCTGCTCAGGCGTCCACACGTGTTTGTAGGGCCTGATGGCCGTCAGCGCATCAAAGATGTCGGCAACGGTCACGATGCGCGCTTCGAGAGGAACCTCGTCGCCTTTCAGCTGACGCGGATAGCCCGAGCCGTCCAGGTACTCATGGTGGCAGTGGACGATATTGCGCAGTATGGTGGAATCCGGGAGGCGTTGACGCTTGCCTGTGCCGATGATCCGGTCGATGATGCCAACGCCTATGTCGACATGGGTTTCCATGATGACCCGCTCGGCGGGATCGAGTTTTCCTGGCTTGAGCAGGACGTGGTCAGGAATGCCGATTTTTCCAATGTCGTGAAGCGCTGAGAACAGATAGACGCTTTCGACGAACTCGTCGTTCATGCCACGGCTGGGGGCGACGGCGTGTGCCACCACCCTGGAATAGCGTGCCATGCGCTCCAGGTGGGAACCCGTCTCGAAGTCACGGACCTCGGTCAGCTCGCGTGCGATACGGGTCGCGTCCAGCACCAGACGCACCGCCGACAACTCGCTGGCGATGGCCATGCTGATCAGGTTGGTGTAGAGCACCAGGTCGCGCTGCACCTGGGTGGTGAAGGCGTCGGCTCGCATGGAGTCAAAAAACACAAAACCGGTGAGGCTGCCGCCGTCATAGATGGGAACCGTGAACGAAGAGCGGTAGCCCTGTTCCCGCAGCCAGTTGGTGTGGCCCGTGTTCGACAGAAGCGCCTGTTCGATGTTGTCCAGCACCCGGAATTCACCGCTGGCGGCCATGGCGCTGAGCGCATGGCTGTCGGACAGCTTGTATTCATACCCGACCATGGCCCTGCCTGCCCGGGTGCTGTTGATGAAGGTCTTCAGCATGTCTTCGTCCGCGTCGTACAGCGCGCAGGCGATGCGGTCGACACTGGGGACCGTTTCCAGCAGCTTGTCATGCAACACCTCCAGCCGGTGTGTCAATGTGCTGGCCTGCGGGTTCAGTGCCATCGTCAGGAACTGGGGGTTGGTGGACATGGGGGCTGGGGCTGATCGGCGCGGTTGTTGATTGTGCAGCAGGGGGCGGTCAGTTTTGACGATATCGTGACGGTCGACCGGGCCGAACCCGAGGTCGACGTGGTCGCTTGGACCATCGTTCGCTTGCTGGCCCTGGCTGGTGAGGCTGAAAAGGTGGCCGCGTCCGTCCCGACGCCTTCGGGCAAGTGGCCGCCGCCCTGGATGATGTGTGGACACAGGGCACAGGGCACAAGGACCCCGGCACCTTCTGCGGGTCGTCGCTGGGCCAGTTGCCATGGGCTGTTGCTTCGGTGTACTTCCCACGCATCTTTGCTGCTGCTGGGCCTGAACACCATGTGCGGTGGCTGCATGGTGGCTGCATGCGCCCAGAAAGCAAAAAGCCAGCGGCATGGCTGGCTTTGCGTATCAACGTAAACCGTTGATCTTGTTGATGGTGCCCAGGGTCGGACTCGAACCGACACTCCTTGCGGAACCGGATTTTGAATCCGGCGCGTCTACCAATTTCACCACCCGGGCGGATGTGGGGTAAAACGAAATTATGGCACAGTGTCGGGTGAGCCTTTCGCCTGCACAGGCACCCAACCGCACCCGAACCATGACCGCAGCCCCAGCTCCCGCCTACCCCACCATCGAAGCCGCCGTGGGCAACACGCCCCTGGTGGCCCTGCAGCGCATCGGCGCCGATATCTGCCGCGCGCGCGGCAATGTCATCCTGGGCAAGCTGGAGGGCAACAACCCGGCCGGCTCGGTGAAGGACCGCCCGGCGCTGTCCATGATCCGGCGTGCCGAGGAGCGCGGCGAGATCAAGCCGGGCGACACGCTGATCGAGGCCACGTCGGGCAACACCGGCATCGCGCTGGCCATGGCGGCGGCCATCAAGGGCTACCGCATGCTGCTGATCATGCCGGAGGACCTGTCCATCGAGCGCGCGCAGACCATGAAGGCCTTTGGCGCCGAGCTGATCCTCACGCCCAAGAGCGGCGGCATGGAGTACGCGCGCGACCTGGCCGACAAGCTGGAGAAGGACGGCAAGGGCAAGGTGCTGGACCAGTTCGCCAACGCCGACAACCCGCGCATCCACTTCGAGACCACCGGCCCCGAGCTCTGGGCGCAGACCGGCGGGCGCATCACCCACTTCGTCAGCGCCATGGGCACCACCGGCACCATCACCGGCGTGTCGCGTTTTCTCAAGTCGCAGAACCCGGCGGTGCGTGTGATCGGCGCGCAGCCCAGCGAGGGTTCGCGCATTCCGGGCATTCGCAAGTGGCCGCAGGAATACCTGCCCAAGATCTACGACCCCACCGTGGTGGACGAGCTGGTGTACGTGAGCCAGAACGACGCCGAGGACATGTGCCGCCGCCTCGCGCGCGAAGAGGGCATCTTCGCCGGCATCTCGGCGGCGGGCGCCTGCTGGGTGGCGCTGCAGATCGCGCAGCAGGTGGAGAAGGCCACCATCGCCTTTGTGGTGTGCGACCGGGGCGACCGCTACCTGTCCACCGGGGTGTTTCCGGCATGAGCGGGCATTTTCGCTACTGCCCCCAGTGTGCGACGGCCCTGGCCGAGCGGGTGGAGCAAGAGGACGGCGGCCCCAAGTCTCGTCTGCGCTGCCCGGCCTGCGGCTGGACCCACTGGAACAACCCGACGCCGGTGCTGGCCGCCATCGTCGAGGTGGACGGCCGGGTGCTGCTGGCGCGCAACGCGGCCTGGACCCACCGCATGTTCGCCCTCATCACCGGTTTCATGGAGGCCGGTGAGACGCCCGAGGAAGGCATCGCACGCGAGATCGCCGAGGAAACCAACCTGGTGGCCGACGAGCTGAAGCTGGTGGGCGTGCACGAGTTCCTGCGCATGAACCAGGTCATCATCACCTACCACGCGCGCTGCCACGGCGAGGTGAAGCTGTCGCCCGAGCTGGTCGAATACAAGATGTACGCGCCCGAGGACATCAAGTGCTGGCGCGCCGGCACCGGCTTGGCCCTGGCCGACTGGCTGCGTGGCCGTGGCATCGAGCCCGAGTTCGTCGACATCCCGCGCCCGGCGTCGCCGAGCGCTGACTGAGCCGCAACGTAGAATCGGCGCCGTAACAGGAAGCCCACGCCATGATCGCTGACAAAGAACTTGATGCCCGCGGCCTGAATTGCCCGCTGCCCATTCTGAAGGCCAAGAAGGCGCTGGCCGACATGACCAGCGGCCAGACCCTCAAGGTGATCGCGACCGACGCGGGCTCGGTGCGGGACTTCCAGGCATTTGCCAAGCAAACCGGCAACGAGCTGGTGGCCCAGGACACCGTGGGCACGGATTTCGTGTCGGTGCTCAAGCGCCGCTGAGGCACCCGCAACTGCGGGCCGTGGCCACAGGCGCTCGACCCCCTGCCATGCACACGCTGCTGGACAACGTTTTCTGGCACGCCCTGTCGGGCCCGCAGGCGCACTGTGCCGTCGGGTCGGCCACGGCGCGGCGTTTTGCCCCGGGCTTTTCGCCCATTGTGGGTTTTGCCGATCCGGCGCAGCCCGATTTCGCCGCGCTGGCGCCCCATTGCCAGCCTGGCGATCGCTTTTATTGCGACGGCTGGACCGGTGCCGCCCCCGCGGGCTGGCAGATCGAGGTGGCGTCCACCATGTACAAGATGGTCTGGGATGGGCCGTTGCCGCCCGCCGACGAGGGCCTGGACGCCAAGCTGCTGGACGCGTCCCATGTGGCCGAGGCCATGGAACTGGCCACGCTCACCCGTCCCGGTCCGTTCGGGCCACGCACCCTGGAGCTGGGGCGCTACGTCGGTTGTTTCGAGGGCGGGCAATTGATTGCCATGGCCGGCGAGCGGACCCAGGCCGGCCGCTACCGCGAGGTCAGCGGCATCTGCACCCATCCCGACCACCAGGGCCGTGGCCTGGCCAGGCGCCTGACGGCCCGGGTGGTGCGCCACATGCTGTTGCAGGGTGAAACGCCTTTCCTGCACGTGATGCGCGACAACGTGGGCGCCCACGCGCTCTACCAGCGCATGGGCTTTCGCGACCACCGCGAATCGGTGATACGCGTGGTCGTGTTCGGCGGCTGATCAGCCCAGGCGCGCCAGCTGCGCGCGCACCTTGTCCAGGGTGGCGGTGAAATCGGCCACACGCTTGTTTTCCTGCTCGATCACGGCCGGCGGCGCCTTGGCCACGAAGGCTTCGTTGGACAGCTTGCCCTTGGCCTTGGCCAGCTCGCCTTCCAGGCGGGCCACTTCCTTGCCCAGGCGCAGTTTCTCGGCCGCGGCATCCACTTCCACGAACAGGCACAGGCGGGCCTCGCCGGCCACCGCCACCGGGGCCGCCTGCGCGGCCGTGGCCCAGGCCGCTTCGTCGGCAAACACCTTGACGTCGCTGAGCTTGGCCAGGGCCTTGAGCACGGGCGCTGCACCCTCCATGAAGGCGGTGTCGCCCAGCACGTACAGCGGCAGGCGGGTGGCGGGCGAGACGTTCATCTCGCCGCGCAGGTTGCGGCAGGCGTCGACCAGGCCCTTGAGCTTGGCCACATGGGCGATGGCGGCGGGGTCGATGCGCTCGGGCTGGCTCACCGGGTAGGCCGCGACGCTGACCGATGCGCCACCGCGGCCGGCCACGGGCGCCACCTTCTGCCAGAGTTCTTCGGTGATGAAGGGGATGATGGGATGGGCCAGGCGCAGGATGGCTTCCAGCGTGCGGATCAGCGTGCGGCGCGTGGCGCGCTGCTGGGCCTCGCTGCCGGTCTGGATCTGCACCTTGGCGATTTCCAGGTACCAGTCGCAGAACTCGTTCCAGACGAAGTCATAGATCGTGTTGGCCACGTTGTCCAGGCGGTACTCGGCAAAGCCCTTGGCCACGTCCGCCTCGACCTGCTGCAGCAGCGAGACGATCCAGCGGTCGGCGGCGCTGAAGCTCAGGTAGCCGTGGGCCGGGCCACCCACCTCGCACTCGGCCTTGGTGTGTTCGCGCAGGCCGCAATCAAAGCCCTCGCAGTTCATCAGCGTGAAGCGGGTGGCGTTCCAGAGCTTGTTGCAGAAGTTGCGGTAGCCCTCGCAGCGCTTGCTGTCGAAGTTGATGGAGCGGCCCAGCGAGGCCAGGGCAGCGAAGGTGAAGCGCAGCGCGTCGGCGCCGTAGGCGGGAATGCCGTCGGGGAATTCCTTCTGCGTGTTCTTCTTCACCTGCGGCGCGGTCTCGGGCTTGCGCAGGCCGGTGGTGCGTTTGCCCAGCAGCGGCTCCAGGGCGATGCCGTCGATCAGGTCCACCGGATCGAGCACGTTGCCTTCGGACTTGCTCATCTTCTTGCCCTGTGCGTCGCGCACCAGGCCGTGGATGTAGACATGTCTGAAGGGCACACGGCCGGTGAAATGGGTGGTCATCATGATCATCCGGGCAACCCAGAAGAAGATGATGTCGTAGCCCGTCACCAGCACGGTGCTGGGCAGGTACAGGTTGTAGTCGTCGGTGGCGGCGTCTGACTGGTTGGGCCAGCCCATGGTGCTGAAGGGCACCAGCGCGGACGAATACCAGGTGTCCAGCACGTCGGGGTCGCGCGTCAGTGTCTTGCCGGCACCGGCTTTGGTCTGCGCTTCTTCCAGGTTGCGCGCCACATAGACCTGGCCCTGTTCGTCGTACCAGGCCGGGATCTGGTGGCCCCACCACAGCTGGCGGCTGATGCACCAGTCCTGGATGTTGTTCATCCACTGGTTGTAGGTGTTGACCCAGTTCTCGGGCACGAACCTCACCTGGCCCGACTGCACCGCGTCGATGGCCTTCTGGGCGATGGATTTGCCGGTGGCGTCGCCTCGGCCCACCTCGCTCATGGACACGAACCACTGGTCGGTCAGCATGGGCTCGATCACCTGGCCGGTGCGGGCGCAGCGCGGCACCATGAGCTTGTGCTTCTTGGTCTCGACCAGCAGGCCGGCGGCCTCCAGGTCGGCGACCACCGCCTTGCGGGCGACGAAGCGGTCCAGGCCACGGTACTTCTCGGGCGCGTGTTCGTTGATGGTGGCGTCCAGCGCCAGCACGCCGATGATGGGCAGCTGGTGGCGCTGCCCGACGGCGTAGTCGTTGGCGTCGTGCGCGGGCGTGACCTTGACCACGCCGGTGCCGAAGGCGCGGTCCACGTAGTCGTCGGCGATGACGGGGATTTCACGGTCGCACAGCGGCAGGCGCACGTACTGGCCGATCAGGTGGGCGTAGCGCTCGTCCTCGGGGTGGACCATCACGGCCACGTCGCCCAGCAGGGTCTCGGGGCGCGTGGTGGCCACGGTCAGCGCGCCCGCGCCGCTGGACAGCGGGTAGGCGATGTGCCAGAGGAAACCGTCTTCCTCCTCGCTTTCCACCTCCAGGTCCGACACCGCCGATTTCAGTTCGGGGTCCCAGTTGACCAGACGTTTGCCTCGGTAGATCAGGCCCTGCTCGTGCAGGCGCACGAAGGTCTCGGTCACCACCTGGGACAGTTTGTCGTCCATGGTGAAGTACTCGCGGCTCCAGTCCACGCTGTCGCCCATGCGGCGCATCTGGGTGGTGATGGTGTTGCCGCTCTTTTCCTTCCACTCCCACACCTTCTTCGTGAAGGCCTCGCGGCCGAGGTCGTGGCGGCTTTGTTTCTGCTCCTGCAGTTGGCGTTCCACCACGATCTGGGTGGCGATGCCGGCGTGGTCGGTGCCGGGCACCCAGGCGGTGTTGAAGCCCATCATGCGGTGGTAGCGGGTCAGGCTGTCCATGATGGTCTGGTTGAAGGCGTGGCCCATGTGCAGCGTGCCGGTCACGTTGGGCGGCGGCAGCTGGATGCAGAACGCCGGTGCGTCCGCGCTGGGCTGGCCCGTGCCGCGCACGCCGGCCACGCCGTAGCCACGCTGTTCCCACGCGGGACCCCAGTGCGCCTCCAGGGCGGCGGGCTCGAAGGACTTGGACAGGCTGTTGAGGCCGGGCTGCTGCGGGGTGGTGTCGGTGGTCATGGACAAAGCAAAAACGGCAAGCCCGAAGCTTGCCGTTGGTCAAGGGTGGCGGATGGGCCCGATTTTACCGGCCGGCCGTCGGTGCCCGCGCCGTGGTGGGCGGCGGCAGCTCGCCGGGCAGGTCGCGCGCCATCGCAATGCTGTCGGCCAGCACCTGGGCATCGCCGATCTGGTTGGCCAAGGTCAGGATCAGCCGGGCGTTGAGCAACTCCGACTGCTCGCGCGTGAGGCCCAGGTGGGCATCCAGCAGCTGCTCGTAGAAGCCGTCGGCGTCCTGGAAATGCGCGGTGCTTTTGTAGGTGGGTTTCATGTTCGTTGTCCGAAACTCGCGCTCGGTCACAAAAAGGTCGGTACCGCCAGCGCGGTCTCGACGGCATGCACCAGGCTGGCGTCCACGGCCTCGCCGGTGGCGGCCAGGTGGCCATCGGGTCGGACCAGCGCCCAGGCGTGGCCAAACACATGGCAGGCGCCCTGCAGGTGGCCCACGCCGCGCGGATTCACGTCGCGGATGTGTTCGACCGCCTGCGGCGTGGCATCGGCGTCGAGCACCTGCACGCTGCGCAGCGGCGCATGCCGGGACAGATCGGCCAGGCGCTCGCAGGCGGCCAGCGACAGATCGCCAAAAACCAGCACCAGCAACCGGCCATCGGCCCAGCGCAGCAGGTCGTTGAGGCAGCCCAGGCCGTTGCCGTTGCCCGCCCAGCGGAAGACCGCGTTCTGCACCGATTCACCGGCGTGCGAGCTGCCCCGGCTGCACACCGGCGAACGGGTGTAGGTCGTGGCCACCGACATGCGGCCGGTGTTGACCAGGGCGCGGGCAAAGGCTTGCTGGCGCGCCAGGCTCAGCGCAGCGTTGCGGAAAAGGTGTTCGACGCCGTTGCCCGGTCGCAGGAAACGTGCGGTGCGGCTGGTCACGCGCACGTTGTCGGTGGCGGCCTGGTGGCGTTCGGCGTGGTAGCTGTCCAGCAGCTTGGGCGGGGCCTGGCCGCGCAGCACGGCGGCCAGTTTCCAGGCCAGGTTGTCGGCATCGGCGATGCCGGTGTTGCCGCCGCGCGCGCCAAAGGGACTGACGACCTTGGCGGCGTCGCCCACGAAGAAGACCCGGCCCGAGCGCATCTGGTCCACACATTCGTTGCGGTAGGCGTAGGGGCCGGCCCAGACGACCTCGACCGGCACCTCTGCGCCGAATTGGCGTGCCAGACGCTCGCGGACCACCTCTTCGCGGCAGGCCTCGGCCGGATCGCTGTCGGACGGCATCTGGTAATCAATGCGCCAGACGTCGTCGGCCATCAGGTGTTGCCAGACGGCGCGGTTGTCATTGAACGGCGCTTCGATCCAGGTGCGGCGCTCCACCGGCGGTCGGGTGCCGAAGCGCACATCGGCAAGGCACCAGCGGTCGTCGCCGTGGTAACCCGTGACCGGCACTTTCAGCCATTGGCGCAGCGGGCTGTGCGCACCACTGGTGTCGATCACGTGTTCGGCCTCGATGCGGTAGCGGCCGGCGGGCGTCTCCACCGTGAGGGTGGCCACGTCCTTGTTCTGTTCGAAATCGACCAGCCGGTTGCGCCAGCGCAGCTCCACCAGGCCCAGCTCGGCGATGCGTTCGACCAGGTAGCCTTCGACGTAGAACTGCTGCAGGTTGATGAAGGGCGGCTGCTGCGAGAGGTTGAAGCTCTGCTGCTGGCGCAGATCGAAGGTGTACACCTCGTCCTGGCCGGCGAAGGTGCGTCCCACGTTCCACTGTATGCCCTTGGCCGCGATGCGATCGAACACCCCGATGCGCTGGAAGATTTCCAGCGACTTCTGCGCGTAGCAGATGCCCCGCGACGCCGCGCCCTTGACACCCACGGTGTTGTCCTCGTCCAGCAGGACGGCGGGCACTCCCAGCCGGGCCAGGCTCGCCGCCAGCGTGAGACCGGTGAGGCCCGCGCCCACGATGACGATGGGGTGGCGCACGGTGTCGCTGCGCGCGAGTTCGGGCGGCGGGACAAACGGGTACTCGGGCAAGTGGTAGCCCTCGCCCTGGGTGAACTCGTGGCCGTTGGTCTGGGCGGTCTCGCCGTAAGCAGGTGCGGGCGTGTTCATGGCGTGAGTTGCGACCTGGGTGCGGGTGCTGGCAGGGCGCCGATTGTCTCGAATGGTTGTGGGCCATCGTAATGGATTCACCTGGACCGAACAACCGATGCGGGCGGGAAATCGCCGGGCTCGCCAAGTTGAGAATCATTATCAATTGGCGCCAATGAATAGGTGATCTCAATTCAAGGGATTGAGCCGAACAATTAGACCCGGCGCACCGGACGGTCTATGGTTTGTGTGTCCGAGGGGCGTGGCGGCGCATGCCGTGCCCGGCGGCAGTTCAACCTCACACAGGAGATCAACATGGCAGCACTCAAGGGTTCCAAGACGGAACAGTGCCTGAAGGACGCCTTTGCCGGCGAGTCCCAGGCCAACCGGCGCTATCTGTATTTCGCGAACAAGGCCGACGTGGAAGGCCAGAACGACGTGGCGGCGCTGTTCCGCTCCACGGCCGAAGGCGAGACCGGCCATGCCCATGGTCACCTGGAATTCCTCGAACAGTCGGGCGACCCGGCCACCGGCCTGCCCATCGGCAACACCCGCCAGAACCTGGCCTCGGCCGTGGCCGGCGAAACCCACGAGTACACCGACATGTACCCGGGCATGGCCAAGACCGCGCGTGAGGAAGGCTTCGACGAGGTCGCCGACTGGTTCGAGACCCTGGCCAAGGCCGAGCGTTCGCACGCCAACCGCTACCAGAAGGCCTTGAACGAGCTGGTCGACTGATGACCGCTTGAGCGTTCAGCGTCGGGCGTTGGGCCAGCCGTGCCCAGCGCCTTTCGCTCAACGTTCGACCCATAACAACAACCGGAGACCCGCGATGGCACGTGAAGGCAACCTGGAAGCCCCCACCCGGCACGCGCTGGACTGGAAGAACCCCGACTTCCACGATGAAGCCAAGTGTTTCGATGAGCTGGAGCGCATCTTCGACATCTGCCACGGCTGCCGGCGCTGCGTGAGCCTGTGCGGGGCCTTCCCGACGTTGTTCGACCTGGTCGACGAGAGCAAGACCATGGAGGTCGACGGCGTCGACAAACAGGACTACTGGAAGGTGGTCGACCAGTGCTACATGTGCGACCTGTGCTACATGACCAAGTGTCCGTACACGCCGCCCCATGAGTGGAACCTGGACTTTCCACACACCATGCTGCGGGCCAAGGCCATCAAGTTCAAGAAGGGCGAGGTCGGGGTGGCTGAGCGCCTGCTCGCCTCCACCGACGTGCACGGTTCGTTTGCCGGCATTCCCATCGTCGTGCAGGTGGTCAACGCGGTCAACAAGACGAAGGTGGCGCGCCAGATTCTGGAAAGCGTGGCCGGTGTCGACAAGGACGCCTGGCTGCCCGAGCTGGCCAGCACCCGCTTTCGCTCCAGCGCGCCCGAAGCCCGGAGCACCGAGGTCCGGGACGGCGAGAAGACGCCCGGCAAGGTGGTGATCTTCTCGACCTGCTACGTCAATTACAACGAACCCGGCATCGGCCACGACCTGCTCAAGATCCTGGACCACAACGACATCCCCTACGTCATCGTCGACAAGGAGAAGTGCTGTGGCATGCCCAAGCTGGAGCTGGGCGACCTCGACGCGGTCGAGCAGAGCAAGAACGCCAACATCCCGGTATTGGCGCGCTATGCCAAGGACGGCTATGCCATCCTGAGCGCCGTGCCCAGCTGCACCCTGATGTTCAAGCAGGAAATCCCGCTGATGTTTCCCGACGAGGCCGATGTGATGCGCGTCAAGGAAGCCATGTGGGACCCCTTCGAGTACCTGGGCGCGCGCCGCCGCGACGGCCTGCTCAAGACCGAGTTCCCGCAGCCGCTGGGCAAGATCAGCTACCAGATTCCGTGCCATGGCCGGGTGCAGAACATCGGCCGCAAGACCGAGGAGCTGCTCAAGCTCATCCCCGGCACCGAGGTCAACACCATCGAACGCTGCTCGGGCCACGCCGGCACCTTCGGCGTCAAGAAGGCCTACCACCAGCAGGCCATGAAGATAGGCAAGCCGGTGTTCAAGGCCATGGCCACCATGAAGGACGGCTCCCAGCCCGACCACATCAGCTCCGACTGTCCCCTGGGCGGCCACCACATCGCCCAGGGCTTTGAGGTGAACGGCTTGGGTGCGCCCCAGCTCAACCACCCGCTGACCCTGGTGGCCACGGCCTACGGATTGAAGTGAGACGACCATGCAACTGACCGGAAAAATCACGCCCGACAGCCTGATGTCGCTGGAGGCCTACACCAAGTGGCGCAAGCTCCACAAGCCCGAGGTCATGGCTCACCGCAAGTTGCGCAGCGTCATGCTGGGCGAGCACATCCACCTGCAGTTCGAGAGCGAGACCACCATCCGCTACCAGATTCAGGAGATGTTGCGCATCGAGAAGATCTTCGAGGAAGAGGGCATTCAGGACGAGATCGGTGCTTACGCCCCATTGGTGCCCGACGGCAGCAACTGGAAGGCGACCATGCTGATCGAGTACCCCGACATCCACGAGCGCAAACGCGAGCTCGCGCGGCTGATCGGCGTTGAGGACCGCCTGTTTGTCGAGGTCGAAGGCTACGATCGGGTCTACGCCATCGCCGACGAAGACCTGGACCGCGAGACCGACGAGAAGACCTCGGCCGTGCATTTTGTGCGCTTCGAGTTCACGCCCGCCATGCGCGTCGCCATTCAGGCCGGCGCAGCGGTCAAGGTGGGGTGCGACCATACCCATTACCCGGCGCACCTGTCGATTTCCGCCGAGACCCTGTCCAGCCTGGCCGGTGATCTGCGGTAGCGGTCCGGCTTCGGGATAATCGGGCTTCCACTCGGAAGCCCTTTTCATTTGTTGCTAGAGCCCCCCGCGCATGTTGTTCCTGATCTCTCCCGCCAAGGCGCTGGACTACGAGACCCCGCCGGTCACCGCCACCCACACCCACCCGCTGTTCGTGCCTCAGGCCAGCGAGCTGATCGAGGTGCTGCGCGAGAAGTCGCCGCAGCAGATCGCCGAGCTGATGGACCTGAGCGACCAGCTCTCGGGCCTGAACGTGGCGCGTTACCAGGCCTGGCGGCCGAAGTTCAGCCCCAAGACCGCCAAGCAGGCGGTGCTGGCCTTTGACGGCGATGTCTACGGCGGGCTGGACGCCAAGACCCTGTCGGAGGACGAGCTGGCCTGGACGCAGCAGCACCTGTGCATCCTGAGCGGCCTCTACGGCGTGTTGCGCCCGCTGGACCTGATGCGGCCCTACCGGCTGGAAATGGGCACCCGTCTGCAGACGCACAAGGGCAGGAACCTCTACCAGTTCTGGGGCACGCAGATCGCCGACTACCTCAACCAGCGCGCGGCCGCCGATGCCACGCCGGTGGTGGTCAACCTGGCCAGCGAGGAATACTTCAAGTCGGTCGACCGCAAGGCGCTCAAGCCGCGGGTGGTCACCTGTGTGTTCGAGGAGTTCAAGGCCGGCAAGTACAAGGTCATCAGCTTCATGGCCAAACGCGCGCGCGGCCTGATGGTGCGCCACGCCGTGCGCGAACGCGCCGTGTCGGTGGAGCAGCTCAAGCGCTTCGACGCCGAGGGTTACCGCTACATGGCCGACGTGTCAGATCCCGACCGGCTGGTGTTCCGCCGCGAGGCGGCGTGCTGAGCCGTGTGCCCCGTTTTTCACCGCAGGAGTCCACCATGAGCCAAGTGGCCACCCCCGAGTTGCAGCAATGGATCGTCGAGCAGGCCCGCGCGGGCTGCAAGCCCGAGGCCGTGCTCGCCGCCATGACCCAGGCCGGCTGGCAGGAAGACGTGGCCATCGCCGCCATGGAAGCGGCGATGGGTGAACACGTGGCCGGCCTGCAGCGCACGCCGGCCGCGCTGACCGTCACCGCCACGCGGGCCACCACGCAGCGCGAGGGCGCGGCTCAGCAGCCGTCCTCGCAGGCCAAGCCCATGCCCGAGCCGCGCCTGGCGGGCCACCCGCGCCAGGTGGATGCGGGCGACCGCGTCGTCGACGTGCTGGTCAACCTGCGCTCGCCCCGGGTGGTGGTGTTCGGCAACCTGCTGTCGGCCGAGGAGTGCGACGAACTGATCGCTGCCGCCACGCCCCACCTCAAGCGGTCGCTGACGGTGGAAACCCAGACCGGCGGCGAGGCCCTGAACGACGCCCGCACCAGCGACGGCATGTTCTTCCGGCGGGGCGAGAACGCCATCGTCAGCCGCATCGAGGCCCGCATCGCGCGCCTGCTCGACTGGCCGCTGGAAAACGGCGAGGGCCTGCAGGTGCTGCACTACCGGCCCGGCGCCGAATACAAGCCGCACTACGACTACTTCAACCCCGACGAGCCGGGCACGCCCAGCATCCTCAAGCGCGGCGGCCAGCGGGTGGGCACGCTGGTGATGTACCTCAACGAGCCCGAGCGCGGCGGGGGCACGACCTTTCCCGACGTGGGCCTGGAGGTCGCGCCGCAGCGTGGCAACGCCGTCTTCTTCGCCTACGACAAGCCCCACCCGTCCACCAAGACGCTGCACGGCGGTGCGCCGGTGATCGCGGGCGACAAATGGGTGGCCACCAAATGGCTGCGCGAGCAGGAATTCAAATGAGCGACACCTTTTCCCATCCCGAGCACTCGCCACTGGGCAAGCCGTCGGCCTACGTCGACCGCTACGACCCGGCCCTGCTGTTTCCCTTGCCGCGCCTGACCAAGCGCATCGAGATCGGCCTGCCCGGTGCCATTCCCTTCCTCGGGGCCGACCTCTGGACCGCCTTCGAGCTGAGCTGGCTCAACCCACGCGGCAAGCCACAGGTGGCGCTCGCGCATGTCACCGTGCCCTGCGAGACGCCCCACATCATCGAGAGCAAGTCCTTCAAGCTCTACCTCAACAGCTTCAACAACAGCCGCTTCGCCGATGCCGCCGAGGTGCTGGCGCGCCTGCGCGCCGACATCGCCGAAGCGGTGTGGCGTGGCAGCCCGACGCCGGGCAGCGTGGGCGTGAAGCTGTTGTCGCCCGAGGCGTTCGACCGCGAGGCGGTGCACGAATTCGATGGCCTGAGCCTGGACCGCCTGGATGTGGAGTGTTCCCGCTACACCCCTGCGCCCGACCTGCTGCGCGCCGACACCGCCCAGTTGCCGGTGAGCGAGGTGCTGACCTCCAACTTGCTCAAGAGCAACTGCCTGGTGACCGGCCAGCCCGACTGGGGCAGCGTGCGCATCGACTACAGCGGCCACCCCATCGACCAGGAAGGCCTGCTGCAGTACCTGGTGAGTTTCCGCAACCACAACGAATTCCACGAGCAATGCGTGGAGCGCATCTACATGGACATCTGGACGCGCTGCAAGCCCACCAAGCTGACCGTGTACGCCCGCTACACGCGCCGGGGCGGGCTGGACATCAACCCATTTCGCACCAGCCACCCGCAGCCGCTGCCCGCCAACGTGCGCATGGCGCGGCAGTAGCCCCCACGCTCCGCCGCTTCGCGGGTCGCTGCCCCCCGAGGGGGCGCGGGCCTTGCTTGGGGCGGCCCGGCGCAGCGGCCCCAGCTCGGGAAACGGTGCTCAGAGTTTGAAGATCTGGACGGAGCGCGTCAGGCTTTCGGTGCCGCCGCTCAGCACCTCGGCCGAGGCGGCCGACTGCTCCACCAGGGCCGCGTTCTGCTGGGTCACGGTGTCGAGCTGGGTGATGGCTTCGTTGACCTGCGAGATACCGATGGCCTGTTCCTTGGTGGCGTGGCTGATCTGGCCGACCAGTTCGCTGACCTTGCGCACCTCGGCCACCACCTGATCGATGGTGCCGCCGGCGGCGTCCATCTGCCGCACGCCATGGGTCACCTGCTCGGCCGACTGGCCGATCAGTTCGCGGATTTCCTTGGCCGCCGTGGCGCTGCGTTGCGCCAGCGCCCGCACCTCGGACGCCACCACCGCGAAGCCACGCCCCTGTTCGCCGGCACGCGCGGCCTCGACGGCGGCGTTGAGCGCCAGGATGTTGGTCTGGAAGGCGATGCTTTCGATCACCTGGATGATCTCGGTCACCTTGCGCGAGGACTGCTCGATGGCGTGCATGGAGCCACGCACCGCCGTGATGGCCTGCTGGCCGTTGCCCGCCACCTCCGTGCTGCGCTGGGTCTGGTGGGCCACCTGGTTGGCGGTGTCGGCGGTCTGCTTCACCGTGCTGGAGAGTTCCTCCATCGAGGCTGCCGTTTCCTCCAGGCTGCTGGCCTGTGCCTCGGTGCGTCCCGACAGGTCCTGGCTGCCGACCGCGATCTCGTGCGCCGACTGGCTGAAGCCCTCGATCTCGCTGCGCACATCGCCGATCACCGCGCGCAGGTTGATCTGCACCTGCAGCAGCTTGCGGATCAGCGCGCCCATGGGGTCGGGGAACTGGCCGTGCACCGAGGTGCTCAGGTTGCAGCTGGCGATGTCGGCGGCGAAGCGGTCGGCCTCGGCCATCGCGCTCACGTAGTGGCGGTGGAACCAGAACAGCAGACCCGCCGCGCCCGCCAGCATGGCGAGCACCCGCACCACCAGCGCCAGCGTGCCGGTCTGGCCCAGCAACTCGGGCAGCACCGACACCAGCACCAGGCCCAGCAGGCCGGCGCCCAGCCGCGTGGTCGAGCCGATGTGGCCCAGGCGGCGCAGGGCGCCGCGCCAGCCCAGCGGCAACACGTGGCCGCCCGACACGGTGAAGGTGTGGCGTCCGCTCTCGCGTTCGGCCGCGATCTGGGCGTACAGCCCTTCGGCGGCGCGCACCTGCTCGCGGGTGGGCACCTTGCGCACCGACAGATAGCCCACCGGCTTGCCGTTGTCCATGATGGGCGTCACGTTGGCTTCCACCCAGTAGTGGTCGCCGTTCTTGCGCCGGTTCTTCACGATGCCGGTCCAGGGTCGGCCGCGGCCCACCGTCTGCCACAGGTCCTTGAAGGCCTCGGGCGGCATGTCCGGGTGGCGGATCAGGTTGTGGTTCTGCCCGATCAGTTCTTCATGGGCGTAGCCGCTCACCTCGACAAAGGCCCGGTTGCAGTGGGTGATGAAACCCTTGGTGTCGGTGGACGACACCAGCATGGTGCCGGCAGGGTAGGCGTATTCCTGTTGGGAGATGGGCAGGTTGATTCTCATGGTCGGGGCAGGCGGGACAGTGGCCCACATTGTCAGTCATTGTCAGGTCGTTCGACAGTCCCCGCGCCAGAGGCGCGGCGCCGGTTTGATCTGCATCAGACCGACCGCCGACGCCTGCCGCTCAACCGCTCTCTCCGACAAAACCCTGCAGCAGGTTGACCGCGTTCACGCCCACTTCGGCCACCGCGTAGCCGCCTTCGAAGGTGAACACCGTGGGCAGCTCCAGCGCGGCCAGGTCGGCGCCCAGCGTCAGGTAGTCGGCGCTGCGCAAGTGAAAGCCGGAGATCGGGTCGCCCTCGAAGGTGTCCAGTCCGGCGGCCACCACCAGCGCCTGCGCATCAAACGCACGGATGGCCTCGGTCGCGCTGCGCAGCGCCGCGCGCCAGGTCGCCCAGTCGGTGCCACGCGGCAGTGGCAGGTTGAGGTTGAAGCCGGTGCCGGGGCCGGTGCCGCGTTCGTCGGCGTGGCCGAGGAAAAACGGGTATTCGGTGCGCGGGTCGCCATGGAGGGACACCGTCAGCACGTCGGCACGCTCGTAGAAGATGGTCTGGGTGCCGTTGCCGTGGTGGTAGTCCACGTCGAGCACCGCCACGCGGTCCAGACCACCGTCGCGCAGGGCCTGGGCCGCCAGGGCGGCGTTGTTCAGGAAACAATAGCCACCAAAGAAGTCGGGGCCGGCGTGGTGGCCGGGCGGGCGCGTCAGCGCGAAGGCGCAAGCTTCGCCGGCCAGCACGGCGTCGGCCGCGGACAGCGCACAAGCGGCGCCGGCCTGGGCGGCGGCCCAGGTGCCGGCCATCAGCGGCGTGCCGGCGTCGAAGGAGTACAGGCCCATGCGGGCGGCAAAGTTGTCGGGCAGCACGTCGGCACGGAAGCCGCGCACCGGCCACACGGAGGGCAGGGCGTCGAGCGCGGCGTTGGCCGGGTCCAGCGCCACCCACTGGTCCCAGGCCGTGGCCAGGAAGTCGAGGTAGCGCGCGCTGTGGATGCGTTCGATGCGCGCACGCGCCGCAGGGGAGGTGGGCGTCAGCAGCGCGCCCACCGGGCGGCGTCGCAGTTCGGCCAGCACGTGGTCCAGGCGGTCGGGCACCTCGTGGCAGGGCACCAGGCGGCCGCGGTACATCTCCTGGCGGCCGGCGTGTTGGGCGTGAACGGGGTTGTGATAGACCTTCATGTGGCGCGCCTCAACCCAGTTCGCTGAAACGCTGCAGCGGCGCCAGCGGCGTGAAGTCGCCCGGGCGTTTGTCCTTCATGGCGGCGATGGACTCGCGCACGTGCGCATTGCTCCAGATCGCGCCCTGCAGCCAGCCCATCTGGCGCAGGCTGTCCTCCACCGAATGGTCGCGTGCGTAGTTCAGTGCCTGCTTGGTGCCCCAGATGGCCACCGGCGGCTTGGCCGCGATCTCGCGCGCGCACTGCAGGGCGGCGGCCACGGTGGCCTCGTGGTTGTCGAACACCGCATTGACCAGGCCCAGCTCGCGCGCCTGCTGCGCCGGCAGGCGTCGGCCGGTGTAGGCCAGCTCCTTCACCAGCGCCATGGGCAGCAGCTTGGGCAGGCGCTGCAGGGTGCCCACGTCGGCCACCATGCCGATGTTGATTTCCTGGATGCAGAAGAAGGCGTCGGCCGAGGCGTAGCGCACGCAGCAGGCGGTGACCATGTCCACCGCGCCGCCGATGCAGCCGCCCTGCAGCGCCGCGATGACGGGCGCGCGCAGGGTTTCCAGCTGGGTGAAGGTGGCCTGCATGTCGGTCAGCAGGTCGAAGATGGCGGCCCGGCCTTCGGGGCTCTGGTCGTCCATGTGGATGGCCCCGGCGAAGGTGTCGAGCGACATGCCGGCGCTGAAGTGTTTGCCGGTGCTGCTGATCACCAGCGCGCGCGCCGTGCCGCCGCGGTGCAGGTGGCTGAGCACCTCGCCCAGCTCGCGCCAGAACGTGGGGTTCATGGTGTTCATGGCCTCGGGCCGGCTCAGCACCAGGTGGGCGACGTGGTCGGTTTCGGTGAGGGTGAAGCAGCTCAGGACGGGCGCGGAGGAGGTGGTCATGGACAAACGTTCGGCAGGGTGGGACAAGCGCCGCCGGGTGGCGGGCGCGGCCAAGGAGAATGATTAGAACGTGTTTACGATCTGCGACCCCTTGTAGATCGTAAACACGTTCTCAGGCCCAGACCGACAGGCGCGGGATGTCGGATGTGACAGCGGGGGCTTGTGGTGCACGCCAGGGGTTGCCGCGCTCCGCCTGCCGGGCTTCCAGCAGCGCGGCGGCGGCCTCGCTCTGCTCCCGTGCCAGCGCCTGGCGGCCTTGTGCCTCCAGGGCACGCCCCTGGGCGGCCACGCGGAAGTCCTGCCCGCTGGGCTCGGCCGGGGCCATGGCGGCGGCCTGGATGCGCCGGCCCTTGTCGATGTTGGCCTGCGGGTCTTTTTCGGTCGAGGTGTCGACACCCACCTCGCCGCCCACGGCGTAGGCGCGGCCGTCCGGCCCGTAGACCGTGCTGTAGCTGGGTCCGCCGGTGACGATGCCGAAGCCGGCCGCCATGTGGGCCGCTTCATGGGCGCGCACCTTGGCGTCGATGGCCTTGAGCTCGCTCACGCGCCGCAACTCGGCCTCGGTGAGCCGCTGCGTGCCCTGGTCCCTGGCCTGGGCGCGCGCCTGCCCGGCGGGGGCCGCGCCGGTGGCGCCGGGCGGGCGGGTGTAGGGGGTGGGGGTGACGCTGCCGATGGCCATGGTGTGGCCGGATTGTCCCGCTCGGTCGGGGTGGCGCGCAAGCGCCCGGCCGTGTCACCCCAAAAACCTCACCCGTCGCCAAACAGCGGCAAGGTGGTGGGTTCGGTCGGGGCTGGGGCTTCGGCCGGTGCGTCGGCCCGGCTCAGCCCGCCCACCCGCACGCCCAGCAGGCGCAGCCGCCGTTCCAGCGGCGCGCGCTTCAGCGCCAGGCCGGCGTGGCGCCGGATGGTGGCGGCGTCGGCGGTGGGCTGGGGCAGGGTCTGGTCGCGGGTGACGATCTTGAAGTTGTCGAAGCGCAGCTTGACGCCGATGGTCTTGCCCACGTAGCCCTTGCGCTGCAGGTCGGCGGCCACCTGCTGGCACAGCTGGGTGAACACCGCGCCCAGCTCGGCGCGGTCGCGCACGGCGTGCAGGTCGCGGTCGAAGGTGGTCTCGCGGCTCATGGACACCGGCTCGCTTTCGGTCACCACCGGCCGCTCATCGCGGCCGTGGGCTGCTTCAAACAGCCAGGCGCCGTAGGCCTTGCCGAAATGCTCCACCAGCCAGCCACGTTCGCGTGCCGCGAGGTCGCCGATGGTGACGATGCGGTGGCCCTGCAGCTTCTCGTCGGCCTTGGGGCCGATGCCATTGATCTTGCGGCAGGGCAGGGGCCAGATGCGGGCCTGCAGCTCGTCCTCGTACAGGATGCTGATGCCCTGGGGCTTGTTGAACTCGCTGGCCATCTTGGCCAGCAGCTTGTTGGGCGCCACGCCGATGGAGCAGGTCAGGCCGCTGGCCTCGAAGATGCTTTTCTGGATCAGCCGCGCCAGCACCCGCCCGCCCTCGCGCTGGCCGCCCGGCACCTCGGTGAAGTCGATGTAGACCTCGTCCACGCCGCGGTCTTCCATCAGCGGCGCGATCTCGGTGATGACGCTTTTGAACAGGCGCGAATTGCGCCGGTACTCGGGAAAGTCCACCGGCAGCAGGATGGCGTCGGGGCAGAGCTTGGCGGCTTTCATCAGCCCCATGGCCGAGCCCACGCCAAAAGCCCGCGCGGCGTAGGTGGCGGTGGTGATCACGCCCCGGCCCACGTAGCTGCTCAGGCGCGGGAACGCCGCCACCGGTATGCGGTCGAGCGCGCTGCCGTATTCGGCGGCCAGGGCGTCGTCCTCGCGGCGTCGGCCTCCGCCAATCACCACCGGCAGGCCCTTGAGCTGCGGGTAGCGCAGCAGCTCCACCGACGCGTAGAACGCGTCCATGTCAAGGTGGGCGATGCGTCGCATGGCCAGCGCCAGTCTCCCCGCTGTCCTTCAGGTCACGGGCACTGCGCGGCCAATGAACTGGATGGGGCCGGTCGGACGGCCGGTGGGCGAGCCGGTGGCGGGCTCCAGCGTCAGCTCGAACAGCTGGTTGGGCTGCAGTGCGGGCAGCTTGTCCAGCGGCACCCGGATGCGCTGCCCCGGCTTGACCAGGCCCAGCGAGACCGGCGCGCTCCAGTCGTCGGCCTTGGTCCAGAACTCCAGCGCCTTGTCGGCGGGGATTTCCATCGCGGCCAGCGGGATCAGGCTGACCGCGCGTGTGCTGCTGGCCTGCACCACCCAGCCCGGCGCCTTGTCCTGTGGCGCCACCAGCACCACCAGGAAACGCGGCGCGTCGGCCGGCGGCTGGTGGATCAGCACCGCCGCCATCAGCGCCGCGGCCGCCATGCCGCTGACCGCCAGGCCGCGCCACAGGGCCAGGTTGTTCCAGCCCTGGCGCCACCACGGCGCGGGCGGGTTCAGCGCCAGGCTGTCCTCGATGCGGCGCCACAGCCGCGGCGGCGGCGCCACCGGCTCGGCCAGCGCGGCCAGGGGCAGCAGGCGGCGTTCCCAGGCGGCCACGGCCTGGGCCAGCGCGGGATCGGTGGCCAGTTGTGCGGCCACGGCCTCGCGCTGTGCGGCGTTCAGGGTGCCGAGCACGTACTCACCCGCGAGGGCGTCGCGCTCGGCGTCAGAGAGTCGGTCAAGTGGGCTCATTCCAGACACGTCCGCAAGGCAGCCAGGCTGCGTTTGATCCAGGCCTTCACCGTGCCCAGGGGCGCGCCCGTGCGCTGGGCGATCTCGCTGTGCGAGAGGCCGTCCACGTAGGCGTGAAGAATGCAGTTGCGGCGCACCGGCTCCAACTGCTCCAGGCAGGGGGCGATGCGCCCGGCGCTGTCCTGCCAGGCGAAGCTGTCCTGGGTGTCGCGCCAGGCAGCCAGCGAATGGGCGGCGTCCAGCGCCTCGCCGGCATCCTCGTCCACCGTCAGCTCGCGCTGGTTGTCGCGCACGGCGTTGAGGGCGAGGTTGCGGGCGATGCTGTAGATCCAGCCGCGGGCCTCGCCGCGGCTGGCGTCGAAGCTGTCGGCGTGGCGCCAGATGTTGACAAAAGCGTCGTGCACGATGTCCTCGGCCAGCGCCATGTTGCGCACGATGCGTTGCACCACGCCCAGCAGGCGGGCACTTTCCTGCTGGTACAGGCGCTGCAGCGCGGCGCCGTCACCGCGCGCGCAGGCGCTCAGGGTGGCTTCGTGGTCGAACTCAGGGGGCGTGGCGGGCATGGCGCTGTGCAGGATAGCACCGCCTGTGCCCGCCGCGCGGACTCAGGCTGCCTTCCAGAAGATGTAGTCGGCCTGGTATTTCACGATCTGCTTGCTGCCGACGTTCATCGCGTCACAGCTGGCGGCCGGCGCCACGCCGCCCTGGGTGGCCACGCGCTGGATGTGGCTGATGCCGTGCATGGCGCCCATGCCCATCGCCGGGTTGGCCTTGACCAGCTGCAGCGGGATGTTGCCGGTGCCGGCGGGGGCCACCGCGAGCTGGGTCGCGGTCAGCTTGGAGCCGTCGTTGGCGGCCCAGGTGGCCGGCGGGCCGTAGTAGGTGCCGATTTGCTTGCCGGCGCGGTCCATCAGCTTGGCGTCGGGGCCGACAAACACCCACTCGAACTGGCCGGCCATGCCCTGCTTGGCGCGGCATTCGTAGGTGATTTCGCCCACACCCACGGTTTCCAGCACCACCTTGTGGCCGGCCGGCACCTTCACGGCGTCGGGCAGCATGGCCTGGGAGTACATGGGCGCGGGTGCCATCATGGTGCCGCAGGCGGACAGCAGGGCGGCGGAGGCGAGGAGGGCCAGGGGGGCGAGGCGGAAGGTAGGCATGGTATGGGCTCCGAAGGGTTGGAAAAGAAGCAGCAAGGGCGCTGCTACTGGGCTCTACACGCCAGGGTCGGATTTGGATGCAGTGGATGCAAGAATTTTTTGAAGGCCGCGACAATCGCCTCCATGCAACGTCGCACCTGTTGGATCGCCCTGGGCTCGCTGGCCCTGCTCGTCGCCTGTGGCAAGTCGGCACGCCACGCCACCGTGCCCGCCGGCCAGACCGTGCTGGCCTTCGGCGACAGCGTCACCTTCGGCACCGGCGCCGCGCCGGGCGAGGACTGGCCCACGCTGCTGGCCGCTGCCACCGGCTGGCGCGTGGTCAACGCCGGCGTGCCGGGCGACACCGCGCTGGCCGCGCAAGACCGCCTGCCTGCCTTGCTGGCGGAACACCGGCCGGCGCTGGTCATCGTGGAGATCGGCGGCAACGACTTCTTGCGCCGGCGCCCTGCTGCCGAGGTGAAGGAAGACATCCGCCGCCTGCTGCAAGCCGCCCGGGCCGGCGGCGCCCAGGTGGTGCTGGTGGCGGTGCCCGCGCTGTCCTTGATGGCGGCTGTGGCCGGGCGGCCCAGCGACGCGCCGCTCTACGCCGAACTGGCCGACGAGGAGCAGGTGGCGCTGGTGCCCGAGGTGTTTTCGGCGGTGCTGGGCGACCCGACCCTGCGCGCCGACGCCATCCACCCCAATGCGGCCGGCTACCGGCAGCTGGCCCAGGGCCTGCTGCAGCGCCTCAAGGCGCTGGGTTACGCACCTTGAGCTTGGTCACGCCAGGGTGTACGCCGTCTTCACCGTGGTGAAGAACTCGGCCGCGTACCGCCCCTGTTCGCGCGGGCCGTAGCTGCTGGCCTTGCGCCCGCCGAAGGGCACGTGGTAGTCCACGCCGGCCGTGGGCAGGTTGACCATCACCATGCCGGCCTGGGCGTGGCGCTTGAAGTGGGTGGCGTGTTTCAGGCTGGTGGTGGCGATGCCGGCCGACAGGCCAAACGGCGTGTCGTTGGCCACGGCCAGGGCCTCTTCGTAGTCCTTCACGCGGATCACGCTGGCCACCGGACCAAACACCTCCTCGCGGTTGATGCGCATGCCGGGCGTGGTGTCGGTGATGAGGGCCGGCGCCATGTAGAAGCCCTCGGTCTCGCGTTGCAGGCGCTCGCCGCCCCACAGCAGCGTGCCGCCCTCGCTCTGGGCGATGGCCACGTAGCCCAGGTCCTGCTCCAGCTGCGCCTCGCTCACCACCGGGCCGATGTCGGTGCCCGCCATCAGTGCGTTGTCCACCTTGAGCGCGGCCAGGCGCGCCTGCAGCGCCTCGATGAAGGCGGGGTAGATGCCCTGGGTGACGATGAGCCGGCTGGACGCCGTGCAGCGCTGGCCAGTGGAGAAGTAGGCGCTCTGGGTGCACAGTTCCACCGCCTGCTTCAGATCGGCGTCGTCCAGCACCACCTGCGGGTTCTTGCCGCCCATCTCCAGCTGCACCTTCTTGTGTTGCTCCACGCAGGTGGCGGCGATGCGCTGGCCCACGCCCTGCGAGCCGGTGAAGCTGATGGCGTCCACGCCGGGGTGATGGACCAGGGCCTCGCCCACGCTGCGGCCCTGGCCCATGACCAGGTTGAACACGCCGGCCGGGATGCCAGAGCGGCTGATGATCTCGCTCAGGGCCCAGGCGCTGCCGGGCACCAGGTCGGCCGGTTTGATGACGACGCAGTTGCCATAGGCCAGGGCGGGCGCGATCTTCCAGGCGGGAATCGCGATCGGAAAGTTCCAGGGCGTGATCAGGCCGATCACGCCCAGCGGCTCGCGTGTGATCTCCACGCCGATGCCGGGGCGCACCGAGGGCAGGGTCTCGCCGGCCAGGCGCAGGCATTCGCCGGCGAAAAACTTGAAGATCTGGCCGGCGCGGGCGACCTCGCCCATGGCCTCGGGCAAGGTCTTGCCTTCCTCGCGCGCCAGCAGGCGGCCCAGGTCCTCGCGGCGGGCCAGGATCTCGCTGCCGATCTTGTCCAGCGCGTCGGCGCGCGCCTGCACGCCGCTGGTGGACCAGGCGGGAAAGGCGGCGCGTGCCGCGCTCACCGCCTGGTCGACCTGGCTGGCGTCGCCCGCCGCGTAGTCGCCCACCTGGTCGGCCAGGTTGGAGGGGTTGAGGTTGCGCAGGCCGCCGCTGCCGGCGACCCACTCGCCGTTGATCAGGTGTTTGTAGGTGTCCATGGGGGAGATGTCTCGTTCGGAAGGGGAATGCGGTAGACGCGCAGCGCGTTGCCGGCCATCACCGCGTGTTGTTGTTCAGGGGGCAGGTGGGCCAGCATGCGCCACAGGGCCGCCACCAGCTCGGCGTAGCCGATGCGCAGGCCGGCGACCGGGAAGTTGCTCGCGAACAGGCAGCGCTGCCAGCCAAAGAGGCGCAGCGTCTCGTGCGCGATGCGGGTGTTGTCCGCCTCGTCCCAGGGCTGGTCGCGCAGGCCAAACTCGGACAGCTTGACGCACACATTGGGCTGCTGGGCCAGGCGCTCCATGCCCTCGCGCCACAGGCGCAGGCCGGCCGCGCTGCGGTCCCAGGCAAAGCCGTGGTGGTTGAGCACGATGCGCAGCTGCGGGAACATCGCCGCCACCTCGGCCGCCTCGGCCAGGTGCCAGGCGGGCACGCGCAGGTCCCAGCTCAGGCCGTGCTGTTGCAGCAGGGCCAGGCCGCGCAGCCAGCGTTCGTCCTGCAGCGTGCCGGGCTGGCCGCGCACGCTGGTGTGCGGGCCGGGCGCCGTCACCGGCTTGCTGCGGATGCCGCGCACCAGCGGGTATTGGAGGTGCTGCAACAGGCGCTCGGCGGTCTCGGGGCGGTCCAGCCAGGCGTGGGCCACCACCACGCTGGGCAGGCCGTGGGCGGCGTGTTGCTGGTGCAGCCAGTCCGTCTCGGCCACCTGTTCGCCGCGGTCGCGTTCGGCCTCCACGTGCACCGTGGCCACCACGCCGCAGCCGGCGCTCACGCGGCGGTAATCGGCCGGCAGGAAGTTCTGCTGCAGCGCGCGGTGGTCGCCGAGGAAAAAGGCCTGCTCGTCGTAGCCCTCCTGCAGCCAGGGGTAGCGCCCGGCGGACAGGTCCCACAGGTGGTGGTGGGCGTCCACCACCACCCGGGGCACCGCCGCGTCAGCGGGTGCTGGCGATGGCATCGATGAGCTGGGTGCCATGTTTCTCGGCGAACAGCTGCTTGATGGGCTCGGCCACCAGCTTGCGGAAGGGTTCGGCGTTGATGTTCTCCTCGATCACCATGCCCTGGCCGCGCAGGTAGGCGATGTCGCCGGCCTCGTTCTTGCGGATCAGCTCGCGCTGGAAGCTGCCGGCCGCCAGTGCCGCGTCGATCAGCACCTGCTGCTGGGCCGGCGTGAACGACGCGAACTTCGCCTTGTTCATCACCACCGGCATGGCGGTGTAGGCGTGGCGCGTCATCGACATGTATTTCTGCACCTCGTTGAACTTGTTGCCGCGCACGATGCCGACCGGGTTTTCCTGGCCGTCGATGGCTTTGTTCTCCAGCGCCGGGAAGACCTCGGCCAGCGGCATGGGCGTGGGCGTGGCGCCAAACAGCTGGAAGGCCTTGAGGTGGGCCGGGTTGGGCGTGGTGCGCACCTTCAGGCCCTTGATGTCCTCGGGCGTCTTCACAGGGCGCCTGGAGTTGGTCAGGCTGCGGAAACCCACCTCCCAGTAGGCCAGGCCTTTCATGTTGTGGGCCTCCAGCTCGTCCAGCAGGCCGCGGCCGATGGGGCCGTCCAGCACCTTGTAGGCGTGCTCGGCGCTGGCGAACATGTAGGGCAGGTCCAGCACGTTCATGCGGCCGACCATGCCGGTGTAGTAGGGCGTGCCCGAGGTGGCGAGGTCGATGGTGCCGCCACGCACACCGGCGATGGCGGTGTTGTCGTTGCCCAGCGTGCTGGCCGCGTAGACCTGGACCTCGATCTGGCCGTTGCTGCGGGCCTTGACCTGCTTGGCGAATTCGAGCGCCGCCAGGTGCTGGGTCTCGGCTTCGGCGCCGGAATGGGCCATGCGCAGCTTGACGGTCTGGGCGCCGGCCAGTGGGGCGAGGGCCAGCAGGCCGGCCAGGGCCAGGGCACGGCGGGTGAAAGCGAAGGTGTTCATCGCGTTGTCTCCAAGGGGCTGTCGTTCAGTGCTGCCAGACGTAGGACGAATCGGGCTCGCGCAGGGTCTTGAGGGTCTGGGTGAACTCGAAGGTGTCGAGATCGAGGCGGCGCACCGTCTCGTCCTGGAAAGAGATGAAGGCCGCGCGTTCGGTGGGGTGCAGCGACAGCGCCAGCGGGTTGCTGGGCAGGGCCAGGCAGCGTTGTTCCACCAGGTCGGTGCCGAAGACTGACAGCGAGTGTTCGCCCGAGTTGGTGGTCATGAGCCGGTCCTGGCCGTCCGCGCCCCGGATGCGGTAGACCCGGTTGGGGTCGCGCCGCGTCTTGCCCCGCGCCACCACCTGCATGCTGCGGGTGTCGACCGCCACCAGGGTGTCGTCGCCGCGGTTGGCCACGTAGAGCAGCGTCTCGTCGGCCGACAGCACATTGCCCTCGGGCACCGGCCCCGGCACCATGGCCACCGGGGTGAAGGTGGGGTCGTTGGGGCGGATCTTGGTGACCGTGTTGGACAGCAGGTTGAGCGCGTAGGCGGTCTCGGCGTCGCGGCTCAGGGCGAACAGGTGCGTCTTGTAGCCGCCCGAGGGCACGGCCAGGTCGGGCACATGGCGCTTCACCGGATCAGAGAAGCGCAGCAGCGTGTTGTGCGCCTCCGACATCACGAACAGGCGGCCCTGCCCATCGACCGTGAGGCCGTGCGGCCGGTAGAAGGGCCACAGGTTGAGCGTGTGCACGTGTTCCTGCCGCTGCAGGTCGATCACGAACACCGAGTGCCCGCCCACGTCACCGAGGTGGCTCGCGGTCTCGATGCCGTAGTGGCCGACGTAGGCCAGCTGGCGCACCGGGTCGACGGTGAACTCGTGCGGGAAGTTGGGCAGCACGATGTGTTTCTCGGCCTGGCCGCTGGCCAGGTCGTAGAAGCTGAAGGTGTGGGCGCATTTCTGCACCAGCAGCAGGGTTTCGCTTGGTTTCATGGCGGGGCGTTTCAAGTCACTTGATGGCTTCGACCGCGGCCAGCAGCTCGGGGCCGTTCTTGGCGATGTGGGCCTTGCGCAGCTCGTCGCCCATGGCGGCCTTGAAGGGCGCGGGGTCGAAGTTCTCGATCACGCTCATGCCGCTCTTGCGCAGGTCGGCGATGATGGCGGCCTCGTTCTTCTGGTTGAGCGCGCGCTGGAACAGCTTGGCTTCCTGGGCCGCGTCCAGCAGCACCTTCTGCAGGTCGGGCGTGAGGCTGTCGAACTTGGCCTTGTTGAGCACCACCGGCATGGCGGTGAAGGCGTGGCGGGTCAGGGTCAGGTGCTTCTGCACCTCGTAGAACTTGGCCGAGTGGGTGATCTCGATCGGGTGTTCCTGGGCGTCCACCGCGCCCGACTCCAGCGCGCCATACAGCTCACCCAGGGGCATGGGCACCGGGTTGCTGCCCAGCAGCTTCCAGGCCTGCAGGTGGACCGGGTTGGGCTGGGTGCGGATTTTCAGGCCCTTGACGTCGGCTGGCGTGCGCACCGCGCGGTTCTTGGTGGTGATGGAGCGGAACCCCACCTCCCAGAAGGCCAGCTGCTTGAGGCCGCTGGGCTCCAGCGCCTTGATCAGTTCCTGGCCCACCTGCTGGTCCACCGCCTTGTAGGCGTGCTCGCGGTCGCGGAACAGGAAGGGGATGTCCAGCACCTCGAAGCGCGAATTCAGGCCGGCGAAGTTGCCGCTGCCGGCCATCATCAGGTCGATGCTGCCGCCACGCACGCCACCGATCACCGAGGCGTCGTTGCCCAGCTGGCTGCCCGGGAAGACCTGCACCTCCAGCTTGCCCTGGCTGCGTTCCTTGACCGTCTTGGCGAACTCCAGCGCGGCCAGGTGCTGCGACGAGGTCTCGGGGCCGGCGTGGGCGAAACGCAGCTTGGTCTGGGCCTGGGCGGCCAGGGGCAGGGCCAGGGTGGTGCCGACGGTGGCGCACAGCAAAGCTGCCTTGAGGAAAAGGCGGTGGTTCATGAAGGTCTCCTGAGGGGTGTTGTGGACTGACGGAAAGGGGGTTCAGCGCGCCCAGCGCAGCACCAGCGGGTCGAGGCGGCGGGCCGTCTCGATGAGGCCCGCACGCACGTGCGGGTTCATGGGGGGGAAGGGGTGGCGCGCGGCCTCGCTGGCGATCACGCCGCCTTCCTTCATCAAGGCCTTGGCGCTCAGGATGCCGCCCTGGCGGTTCTCGCAGTTGATCAGTGGCAGCCAGCGCATGTAGGCGTCGATCGCGTCCTCGCGCCGGCCGGCCATGTAGGCGTCCATGATCTGGCGGATGCCGTCAGGGAAACCGCCGCCGGTCATGGCGCCGGTGGCGCCGGCGTCCAGGTCGGGCAGCAGGGTGATGGCTTCCTCGCCGTCCCAGGGGCCTTCGATGGCGTCGCCACCCAGCCGGATCAGCTCGCGCAGCTTGCTGGCCGCGCCCGCCGTCTCGATCTTGAAGTAGCTCAGCTGCTCGATCTCCTGCGCCATGCGGGCCAGGAAGGGGGCGCTCAGCACCGTGCCGCTGGCCGGCGCATCCTGCACCATGATGGGAATCGAGATGGCGTCCGACAGCCGGGCGTAGAACTCGAAGATCTGCGCCTCGGGCACGCGGAAGGTGGCGCCGTGGTAGGGCGGCATCACCATCACCATGGCCGCGCCCATGTCCTGCGCGCGGCGGCTGCGCGCGGCGCAGACGGCGGTGCCGTAGTGGGTGGTGGTCACGATCACCGGCACCCGGCCGGCCACGTGCTCCAGCGCGGTGCGGGTGATGACCTCGCGCTCCTCGTCCGAGAGCGAGAACTGCTCGGAGAAGTTGGCCAGGATGCACAGGCCGTTGGAGCCGGCTTCGATCATGAAGTCGAGGCAGCGCTTCTGGCTCTCCAGGTCCAGCGAGCCGTCGTCGTGAAAGGTGGTGGGCACCACCGGGAACACGCCCTTGTAGCGTCGTTGCATGGTGGTCTTATTCGACGATGTTGAACTGGTCGAGGTAGTCGGTGTTGAGCGTCAGGCCCAGGCCCGGCACATCGTCCTTGAGGTCGAGGAAGCCGTTCTCGGCCACCGGCTCGCCCTTGAAGATGTAATAGAACAGCTCGTTGCCCACTTCCACATCGAACTGCGGGAAGTACTCGCTCATGGGCGAGGCCAGGCTGCTCATGGTCAGGTGGTAGTTGTGCATCTGGCCGGCGTGCGGAATGACCGGCACGCTGTAGGCCTCGCACAGGGCGTTGATCTTGTGCGCGGCGGTGATGCCACCGACGCGGTTGGTGTCGTACTGCACCACGCTGACGGCCTTCTTGTCGAGCAGCTGCTTGAAGCCGTAGAGCGAGAACTCGTGTTCGCCGCCCGAGATCGGCATGATGTTCATGGCGTTGAGTTCGGCGTAGCCGTCGATGTCGTCGGCGATCACCGGCTCCTCCAGCCAGCGCGGCTCGAACTTGGCCAGCTTGGGCAGGATGCGCTTGGCGTACTCCAGGTTCCAGCCCATGTAGCACTCCAGCATCAGGTCGGTGTCGTAGCCGATGACCTCGCGCACGGCCTCCACCGACTTCAGGTTCTCCGCCACCCCTTGCTGCAGGTGGGCCGGGCCGTAGCCGAAGCGCATCTTGAAGGCCTTGAAGCCCTGGTCGAGGTAGGTCTGCGCTTCTTCCTGCATGGCCTTGAGGTCGGTGCGGTAGAGCTTGCTGTAGTAGCAGGGGATCTTTTCCTTGGTCCGCCCGCCCAGCAGCTTGAACACCGGCTTGTTGACGCTTTTGCCCAGGATGTCCCAGATGGCGAGGTCGACCGCCGAGATGGCGGCCATGGTCACGCCCTTGCGGCCCCAGGCGTGGGTGCCGCGGTACATGCGCTGCCACAGGTATTCGTAGTCCCAGGGGTCCTGGCCCAGCACCAGCGGCGCCAGGTACTCGTCGATGATGGCCTTGGCGATCTTGGGCGCCAGGGCCACGTTGCCCAGGCCGATGATGCCGTCATCGGTTTCGATCTCGACCACCGTCCACGAGTGGAAGCGGAAGGTGCTCATGGTCTCGGCCTTGGAGTACAGCAGGTCCATGGCGTTGGAGCAGAAGTTGCCCTGGGGCGGAACGGTCTTGCCTTTCCACTCGTAGACGCGGGCGCGGACGGATGTGATCTTCATGGTGGGGTCCTGTCGTGAATAGGAAAAAGGGTGGGGTCAGGCCGCGCTGCGCACCGAGGCGCCCATGCGGGCCGCGATGCGAAACGCGTTGTAGGTGGCGTTGACGTCGGCGCGGCCCTGGCCTGCGATGTCGTAGGCGGTGCCGTGGGCCGGCGTGGTGATGGGCACGGGCAGGCCGCCCTGCACCGTCACGCCCTTGGAAAAGCCCATCAGCTTGATGGCGATCTGGCCCTGGTCGTGGTACATGGTGACGATGGCCTGGTACTCGCCGTCGCGGGCCTTGAGGAAGATGGTGTCGGCCGGGAAGGGCCCGCCCACCGGCACACCCTCGGCGCGCAGGGCCTCGCAGGCCGGGGCGATGATGTCCACCTCCTCGCGGCCGCAGGTGCCGCCGTCGCCACCGTGCGGATTGAAGGCGGCCACCGCCACCTTGGGGGCGGCCACGCCGGCGGCCTGCAGCGAGCGGTAGATCAGGCGCGTGGCGGCCTGGATGCGCTCCTGGCTCAGGTAGCTGGCGGCGTCCTTGAGCGGGATGTGCGAGGACACCCGCGAGGTCCACAGGTCGCCCAGGGTGTTGAACTCGCAGAAGTAGCTGGTGACACCCAGGTATTCGGCGAAGTGGTGCAGCTCGTCCTCGTGTTTCAGGCCGCCCTGTTTCATGGCGAACTTGTTGAGCGGCGCGAAGCAGATGGCGTCGATCTCGCGGCGCTGGGCCGCGTCCATGCAGGCGTTGAGCACCTGCAGCACCGAGGCACCACCAGGGGCCTGGGCCACGCCGCGCTGCACCTGCTCGGGCGACACGGTGTCCACCGCCAGCCAGGCGGGGGTCTGGGGCTGGGCGCGGCCGCGCACGGCGGCAAAGTCGTCCACCGGTGTGGTGGGCACCCGCACACCGGCGATGCGCTGGCCTTCGGCCCACAGCCAGGGGTCGCCGATCAGCACCACGTTGGCGTGCTGCGTGGCGTCGGTCTGGCCCAGCAGGCGGGCGATCAGCTCGGGGCCGATGCCGGCCGGGTCGCCCAGGGTGAGGGCCACGACGGGGAGTTCGGAAGGGTTCACGTTGGGGTCCTTGAGAACGTTGGGGAGGGATTCAGTAGAACCAGCGCAGCGGCACCATCACCAGGGCCGGGAACAGCACCAGCAGCAGCAGCACCAGCAGCTGGGCCACGAGGAAAGGCCAGACGCCGCGGGTGACGGCGCCCAGCGGCTCGCGCGCCACGCCGGCCACCACGTTGAGCACCGTGCCCACCGGCGGGGTCAGCAGGCCGATGGCGTTGTTCATGATGAACAGCACGCCAAAGTACACCGGATCGATGCCGGCCTGCTTGACGATGGGCATGAGGACCGGGGTCAGGATGAGCACGGTGGGCATGAGGTCCAGCGCCGTGCCGACCACCACCACCAGGGCCATCATGGCCAGCAGCAACAGCGTCTTGTGCTCCATCAGCGGGCGCAGCAGCTCGGTCACCTCGCCAGGGATGTTGGCCACCGTGATCAGCCAGGCCGAGACCAGGGCCGTGGCGACCAGGAACATCACCACGCTGGAGGTCTTGGCGGCCTGCAGCATCAGGTGGGGCAGGGCCGGCAGCTTGAGCTCGCGGTAGACGAACAGGCCCACCAGCAGCGAGTAGACAGCGGCGACCACGGCGGCCTCGGTCGGCGTGAAGACCCCGGCCTTCATGCCGCCGATGATGACCACCGGCAGGGCCAGCGCCCACAGGCCGTCGCGCACCGCATGGCGCAGGCGCGCCCATTCAAAGCGCCGGCCTTCGATGGACGGTGCGTCCTTGCGGGCGCAGAGCCACCAGGTGACCCACAGCGCCACGCCCATGAGGATGCCGGGCACGATGCCGGCCAGGAACAGCTTGGTGATGGAGACCTGCGCCGCGACCCCGAAGATCACGAAGGGAATCGAGGGTGGGATGATGGGCGCGATGATGCCGCCGGCGGCGATCAGGCCGCTGGAGCGCGGGATGTCGTAACCGGATTTGCGCATCAGCGGGATCAGCACGGCGGCCAGCGCGGCGGTGTCGGCCACGGCCGAGCCCGAGATGCTGGCCATGACCAGCGCGGCGATGATGGCCACGTAGCCCAGGCCACCCCGCACGTGACCGATCAGGGCCTCGGCCATGGCGATGATGCGCTTGGAGATGCCGCCGGCGTTCATCAGCTCGCCGGCCAGCATGAAGAAGGGCACGGCCATCAGCGGGTAGTTGTTGACGCCTTCCAGCAGGTTCTGCGCCAGGATCTGGGTGTCGAAGTTGCCCATGAAGAGCATCAGCACCACGCCGCAGGCGATCAGTGCGAAGGCGATGGGCATGCCCAGCGCCATGGCGCCGAGCAGGGAGAGAACGAATACAAGAATGGTCATGCTGGGCTCACTCGACTTGGGCCTGGTGGCTGGCGGACAGTTCTTCGGCCGGCATCTGGCCGCTGAGCTGGCGCCAGAGCGAGACCAGCAGCATCAGGCCCATGCCAACGGCGCTGATGAGCAGACCCGAGAAGATCAGGCCCATGGGCACGCCGGTCACGGGCGAGTGGTCGTCCATGGCCAGCACCACCTGTTTCCAGGTGCCGTGGGCCAGCAGGCCGCAGCAGGCCAGCATGATGGCGTCGGAGGCAAAGCGGAAGATGCGCTGCCCCCACACCGGCAAGGCGGCGATCACGCTGTTCATGCCCAGGTGGGCACCGTCGTGCATGGCCACCAGCGCGCCCAGCAGCGTGAGCCACATGAAGACAAAACGCGAGACCTCTTCCGAGAACACGATGCCGGAGTTGAAGCCGTAGCGCAGCACCACGTTGCCGAACACCAGCACCACCATCACACCCAGCAGGGCAATCAGCAGCCACTCGACCGCACGCATGGCAAAACGGGGAATCATCTGGTGGCTCCCGCTTATTTCGGTGCCTTGGCGATGGCGTCGAAGAAGGCCTTGGCCGTGTCCTCGCCCACCGCCGTCTGGTGCTTGGCGATCACCGGGGCCAGCTTCTCGCGCATGCGCTGGCGCTCGGCGTCGGGCACGTCGTTGACCAGCATGCCCAGCTTGATCAGTTCACCACGCATGCGGGTGTTGAGTTCGCGGCTGGTCTGGCGCTGGAACAGCGTGGCCTCGCGGGCCGCATCCTGCAGGCTGGCGCGGTCCTCGGGCTTGAGACCGTCCCAGAACTTCTTGCCGGCGATCAGCACCAGCGCGTCGTAGGCGTGGCCGGTGGTCGACAGGTACTTCTGCACGTCGTAGAACTTCTGCGCGTGCACCACGGTGAAGGGGTTTTCCTGCGCGTCCACGGCGCGGGTCTCCAGCGCGGTGAACAGCTCGTTGACGGGCATGGGCACGGCGTTGGCGCCCAGGCCGTTGAAGAGGTCGATGTAGAGGTTGTTCTGCATCGTGCGCACCTTCAGGCCCGCCAAGTCGTCGACCCGGGTGATGGGGCGCTTGCTGTTGGTGAAGTTGCGGAAGCCGTTTTCCCAGAAGCCCAGGCCGACCAGTTCCTTTTCGGGCAGGCGCGCCAGCAGGCTCTGGCCGAAGGGGCCGTCGAGCACGGCGTCGGCCTGCTTTTCGTTGGCGAAGGAGAAAGGCAGGCCGATGACACCGAACTCCTTGACCAGGTTGGCCAGGGTGGCGGTCGATGGCACGGTGAATTCCTGCGTGCCGCCGCGCAGCGCGGCCTGCATCTGCTGGTCGCTGCCGAGCTGGGCGGCCGAGTAGACGGTGATCTTGATGCGGCCGTTGCTCTTCTTGTCGGCCAGTTCGGCGAACTTGCGCGCGCCGATGGTCTGTGGGTGGGTGTCGGGCAGGCTGGTGCCCAGCTTGGCCTTGATGTCCTGGCTGTGGCCGGTGCCGGCCAGGCCCAGGGCCAGCAGCGCGGCCATGAGGATCTTGCTTGTGTTCATCGTGTCTCCTGCGGATGTGTTGTGAAGGAAAAGCGGCGCGTCATTGCAGGCCGTAGGTGTCGAGGGCGGTGTCGCAGAACAGCGCCAGCCGGTCGGCCGGGCTCAGGCCCTGGGTCAGGGTCTTGAAGCCGCTCCACAGGTCGTCGAGGCCGACCACCAGGCCGTCGACCGGGAAGTTGCTGGCGAACATGCAGCGCTGCGGCCCGAAGTCGTCGATCAGCGCCTCGACCACCGGGCGCTGTTGCGCCACGCTCCACGGCTGACCCGCCACGCCCAGGCCCGACAGCTTGACACGCACGTTGGGGCAGTCGGCCAGGCGGGCCATGGCCGCGCGCCACGGGCGCAGGGTCTCGTCATTCCGCGCCGCGGGCAGGCCGGCGTGGTTGACGACGATGCGCGTGGCCGGGAAGTCACGCGCCAGCTCCACCGCTTCGTCCATGTGCCACCAGGGCGCCTGCAGCTCGAACATCAGGCCGTGGCGCTGCAGCAGGGCATAGCCGTCGCGCCAGCGCGGGCAGCGCATGGTGCCCGGGGCCGACCAGCCGCTGTGGTGTTCGGCACGGGGCAGGACACGCGGCTTGTGCCGCACGCTGCGCACAAAGCCGGCCAGCGGCGGCTGGCTGTAACGCACCAGCACCTCGGCCACGTCGTCGCGGTCCAGCCAGGCTTGGGCAGCCATCGCATGGGGTCGGCCGCTGGCCTGGGCCAGGCCCACCATCCACAGCGCTTCGCCGACCGGATCGGCAGGGTCCCACTCGCCCTCCATCACCACGTGGCGCAGCACCCGGTGGCCCGCGCAGGCCTGGGTGTAGTCGACCGGCAGGAAGTCGCGGCAGATCGCGCTGTAGTCGCCATAGCGGAAGGGGATGCGCGGCAGCTGCGTGAGCCAGGGGTGCGGGTTGGCCGGCACCGCCCAGAAATGGTGGTGCGCGTCGACGATGGGCAACAGCGGGTCTTCGGCGCTGTCCAGAAAGGCCTGGCGCGCACGGGCGAGGTCGGCCAGCATGGCTTCAGTCCAGCTTGATGTTCTTCTTGCGGATCAGATCGCCGTAGCGCTGGTTCTCGGCGTTGTGGAAGGCCTGGAACTGGGCCGGCGTCATGGGCGTGAGGTCGGCGCCGATGGCGCTCAGGCGGGCCTGCGTCTCGGGCATGGCGATCACCTTGTTGATCTCGGCGTTGAGCTTGTCGACCACCGCCTTGGGCGTGCTGGACGGTGCATAGACGCCGTACCAGGCGCTCATCTCCACGCCCTTGACGCCGGCCTCTTCCATGGTGGGCACCTCGGGCAGTTGCGGGTTGCGTTTGGCCGCGGCCACCGCCAGCGGCTTGATCTTGCCGTTCTTGATGTGGCCCATGACCGAGGGCATGGTGTCGAAGCTGATCTGCACCTGGCCGGCGATGAGGTCGATCAGGGCCGGGCTGCTGCCGCGGTAGGGGATGTGGGTGATGAAGGTGCCGGTGGCGTCCTTGAACAGCTCGGCGGCGATGTGCTGGGTGCTGCCCGAGCCGCTGGTGGCGTAGTTGAGCTGGCCCGGTTTCGCCTTGGCCAGCTTGACGAGGTCGGTCACGTTGGCCACCGGCAGCGCGGTGTTGGCCACCAGCACGTTGGGCACGGCGCCCACGAAGGCCACGGGCACCAGGTCCTTGTTGCTGTCGTAGCCCAGCTTGAGCAGGTGGGGCGCGATCGCGTGGGCGGTGGACACGCCCATCACCAGCGTGTGACCGTCGGTGGACTTGGCGGTGACGTCGGCGGCCAGGGTGTTGGAAGCGCCGGGGCGGTTTTCCACCACCACGCTCTGCTTGAGCAGCGGGCCCAGGCGGTCGGCCACGGCGCGGGCCATGGCGTCGGTGCCACCGCCGGGGGCCGAGCCCACCAGCAGCTTCACCGGCTGGCGCGGCCATTCCTGGGCCATGGCGCTGCCCAGGGCGGCGGCCAGGCCGCAGGCGGCGGCGATGTGCGTCAAGGTTTTCATCGGGATGTCTCCAGTGTGGTGTGTGTGTTCTTCGGGGCTCGACGGGAACGGATGCTAGGCTTGCCATTGATTTCTGAAAATTCAAAGTTGTTCATCAATCGATAACCTGAGGCAATCAATCCAATGAGCACCACACCCACCCCCCAGTTGCTCAACCGTTTGCGCATGCGTCAGGTGGCGCTGCTGCTGGCGATCGGCGAGCACCGCACCTTGCGCGCCGCCGCCGCCCAGCTGGGGCTGACCCAGCCCGCCGCCACCAAGATGCTGCAGGAACTGGAGGGTGCCCTGGGGCACGCGCTGTTCGACCGCGTGGGGCGGGGCCTGCAGCTCACCGCCGCCGGGCGCTGCGTGCTGGCCTACTTCGAGGGCCTGCAAGGGCATTTCGACGCCCTCACGCGCGAGCTGGGCGAGCTGGAACAGGGCAGCGCCGGCAAGCTGTGCATCGGCAGCATCATGGCGGCCTCGCCAGCGGTGCTGACGCAGGCGCTGATCCGGCTCAAGGCCCTGTACCCGCTGTTGACCATAGCGATCACGGTGGACACCAGCGACCGCCTGACCGAGGCCCTGCGCCGCGGCGACCTCGACCTGGTCATCGGCCGCGTGCCCGACGAGAACGCCGAGGCCTTCAGCTTCTCGCCCATCGCCGAAGAGGGGCTGTCCATCGTCGCCTCGCCCCAGCACCCGCTGGCCAAGCAGGCGCGGGTGGCCTGGGCCGAGCTGCTGGATTTCCCGTGGATATTGCAGCCGCACGGCAGCCCCATGCGCGAGGTGCTGGAGCACGAGTTCAAGAGCCAGCGCAGCCGCCTGCCGCGTGGTCTGATCGAGACCGCGTCCATCCTCACCACCACCAACCTCATCACCAGCTCCGACATGCTGGCGGTGATGCCCACCGAGGTGGCCCAGCGCTACGAGGCCCATGGCCTGGTGGCCTGTCTGCGCTACACGGTGCGCCAGCGCCTGAGCGTCTACGGCGCCATCGCCGCCAAAGGGCGCCCGGCCGGGCCGGCCGCCGCGCAGCTCATGCTGTTCCTGCGCGGGGCGGGCTGAACGACGGCATGCCGGTGGCCGTGGTCGATGTGGGCGCCTCAGGCCAGGTGGCGTGCCCGCACCCTGGAGGGGCCCCCGGTGGGCACCAGGCACAGGCCCAGCACAAAGACAGGCAGCGAGGCGGCTGGAGCGGCTGAGGCGGCTGAGGCGGCTGAGGCGGCGGGCGCATTTCCCGTGTCATTTTGGGCAATTTCATCCGTGTGTCGGCGGTTCCCATTTTGTATACATAAAATGTTGACGTTTTTGTTGACAATAATGTCGGCAACTTTTTATACTGCCCGCAAGCCGCCCGAAAAGTGGGACCGCCAGCCAGCGAAGCCGGGCCGGTCCAGCGCGTTTCTGTGGCCAGACCGTTGGGGCGCGGCACGCCGACGCCCCAACGGCCGGTCCATCCCCGGGGCGCCGCACAGGCTTGGCGCGAACCCCGGCATCACCACGACATTGCGAGACAATCACCATGACCATGTCCCCCTCCATCACCGCCGGGGCCGAGCCCCGGGCCGAGGCCGAGATCGACTCCACCTACAAGAAGATCACCTGGCGCCTGATCCCTTTCCTGGCCTTTCTGTGGCTGCTGGCCTGGATCGACCGCGTCAACGTCGGCTACGTCAAGCTGACCATGCTCGATGAGCTCAAGTGGAGCGAGGCCGTCTACGGCATGGGCGCGGGCATCTTCTTCATCGGCTATTTCTTTTTCGAGATCCCCAGCAATCTGATGCTGCAGAAGATCGGCGCCAAGAAGACGCTGATGCGCATCACCCTGGGCTGGGGCGCCACCTGCGTGGCCATGGCCTTCGCCAAGACGCCCGAGATGTTCTATGTCCTGCGCTTCATCATGGGCGCGTTCGAGGCCGGGTTCCTGCCCGGCGTGATCGTCTACCTGACCTACTGGTACCCCAGCGGCCGCCGGGCCAAGGTGCTGAGCATGATCACCGCCGCCTCGGCGCTGTCCAGCGTGGTCGGAGGCCCGCTGGCGGGCAACATCCTCAACCTCATGGGCAACGTCGGCGGCCTCTCCAGCTGGCAGTGGGTGTTCCTGATCGAGGGCACGCCGACCGTGCTGGCCGGCATCTTCACCTACTTCTACCTGACCGACCACCCGAAGGACGCGCAGTGGCTCAGCACCCGTGAAAAGCAGCTGGTGGCGGCCGAGCTGGAGCGCGACCACAAGGCGATGGGGCAGCGCGAGCACGGCATCTTCGCCGCGCTCAAGGACGCGCGCCTGTGGCTGCTCGTGCTGGTCTACTTCTGCATCGTCGCCGCCAACGCCACGCTCAACTTCTACGGCCCCACGCTGGTCAAGGAACTGGGTTTCACCAACCCCGCCACCATCGGCTGGATCATGTCGGGCGCCTTCCTGCTGGGGGCCGGCGCGCAGATCTACAACGGCTCGCATTCCGACCGCCACCGCGAGGTGCGCTGGCACTGCGCTGGCGCGGCCCTCACCGGCGTGATCGGCATGTTGCTGGTGGCCTTCGCCCAGGGCGGCAGCCCGGCGCTGGTGCTCACCGGCCTGGTGATCGCCGTGATCGGCACCAGCAGCGCTTTCCCGGTGTTCTGGCAGATGCCCAACCGCCTGCTGACCGGGGCCGCCGCCGCCGTGGGCATCGCGCTGATCAACTCCATTGCCAACCTGGCCGGCTTCGGTTCGCCCTTCATGCTGTCGGCCGTCAAGGCCAGCACCGGCTCGCTGACCGCTGGCCTGTACATCATCGCGGCGGTGGAACTGCTGGCCGTGCTGCTCATCCTGTGCTTCGTGCCCAGGAACAGCCAGACCACCCCCAAAACCGCCTGACCACCCTCTGAAACGAGTTCCCATGAACCGACGCAAACGCATTGGCGTGCTGACGCCTTCGTCCAACACCGCGCTGGAGCCTTTGACCAGCGCCATGCTCAACAGCCTGCCCGGCGTGTCGGCGCACTTTTCCCGTTTCACCGTGACCGAGATCTCGATGCGGGACCAGTCGCTCAACCAGTTCGACGACAGCAAGATCCTGGAGGCCGCGCGCCTGCTGGCCGACGCCCACGTCGACGTCATCTGCTGGAGCGGCACCTCGGCCAGCTGGCTGGGCTTCGAACGCGACCGCCAGCTGTGCGCGCGCATCACCGAGGCCACCGGCATCCCGGCCACCACCTCGGTGCTGGCGCTCAACAACATCCTGGCCGCGCAGGGCGCGACCACGCTGGGCCTGGTGTCGCCCTACGTCGAGGACGTGCAGCACAAGATCATGGACAACTACCGGGGCATCGGCATCGAGTGCGTGGCCGAGCGGCACCTGGGCATCACGGTGAACTTCCAGTTCGGCGAGGTCGAGCCCGACACCTTGCGCGGCATGCTGCGCGAGGCCGCCGCCGCGCGTCCCCAGGCCATGACGGTGATGTGCACCAACCTGCACGCTGCCCAACTGGTGCCCGAGCTGGAGCGGGAGCTGGGCATCCCCATCTACGACTCGGTCGCCACCGTGGTCTGGCAGGCCCTCAAGACCGTGGGCATCGAGCCCAGCGAACTGCGCGGCTGGGGCCGCCTGTTCCAGGAGGTGGCCTGATGCAGGAGCGCCCCATGTCTGAGCCCCTGGACCTGGTGGTGCGCAAC